>NZ_JAEHQE010000004.1:0-201829 GCF_016238545.1 Proteus sp. PR00208
AGCCAGCCAAGCAATTCATATTTCTATCGCGTTTAACTCTTTGTTAGGTATTAGTAGTGCCTTGATCATTCTTTTCTTTGGCTACAATATTCTTAACATAATGAATACGCCTGAGCACTTGGTGCAAGATGGCTACAACTACCTGCATATTATTGGTATTTGCCTTATTCCTGAGGCCATTTCGATTATTCTTGCAGCTTGTCTGAGAGTTTATGGTAAATCTAAAGCAGCAATGTATGTCACACTGATCGCCAATATTGTTACTGTCATTGGTAATATGATTGTGCTTTATGGCTTTTTTGGTTTACCACAATACGGATTAGTGGGTGTTGCGTGGTCAACGGTTGTTGGTCGTATTATTGCAGTTATTTTATTATGTGGATTACTGTTCTACGGTTTGCGTATTAAATTCGAAGCCAAACAACTCGTCGTATGGTCTAAAAATATGTTAGGGAAAATCCTACATATCGGTTTACCTGCTGCGGGTGAAAACTTGGTTTGGATTTTACATTACATGACTGCATCGGCTTTTATTGGATTAATGGGCGAAGTTCCTCTTGCAGCACAAACGCTCTATTTCCAACTGTCACTATTTTTAATGCTTTTTGGCATAGCGATTAGTATTGGTAATGAAATATTAGTGGGTCACTTAGTGGGTGCAAAACGCTTTGATGATGCTTTTAATCGTGGGTGGAAAAGTTTAAAAACGGGTGTGATATTTACCATCGGGGTGGTTATTGTTTATTGGTTTATGCGTGATCCTATTTTGTATTCGATCACAGAAGACCAACGCATCATAGACCAATTGATCCCGCTGTTTATTTTGTCCGTCTTTTTAGAACCAGGTCGTACTTTTAATATCGTGATGGTGAATGCCTTGCGTGCTGCTGGTGATGCTAAATTTCCGCTGATGACAGCTATCTGCTTTATGTGGGGTGTTGCTATTCCGGTGGGCTATTTCCTTGGTATAAAAATGGAAATGGGCCTAATTGGTATCTGGATTGGTTTTCTTTGTGATGAATGGCTACGTGGCTTAACTAACGCATGGCGTTGGCGCTCTCGTAAATGGCAAACTAAGCGCTTGGATATTTAAATTAATATTAATAATTAATTTTCTGATAAAAAAGCTCCCTCATATTTCAATATTTTTTGAGGGAGCAACTTAATGTAATATCTATTTATTCTTAAAATAAAGAAGTGTTAACTCTATATCAATCATATAATAAAACTGGATATCATTAGGTATTTTATTTATATTATAATCTTTGAGTTCTTCAATAAAAGAATTAATTACACCATTGGTAAATTTTCTATTTTCTTTACTTAAAAGCAATTCCTCTGGTATATACTCTATTTTTTTTAAAAAATCACTCGTTATTTTCTTTTTTACTTCACTTTTATCAATAATTAAATTTGATAAATTATCCATTGATAAAAATGATCCATTTACACTTTTTTTTATCATTTTTATTATCAGCATTTCTTTACTTTCTTCTGATAGTTTTATTTTATTTAATAAACCAGTTTTATTTAATTTTTCCACACTGGATTCAATTATTTTCTTTAACTGATTAAAAGCATTTTCCTTATTTACAATAAACTTACCCTTATGTTTAATTAATTTACTTAAGTAATCTAATTTTCCTTTTATCCCGTTTTCTTTATTATTCAAAATAATTACTAACGATTCAATTAACGTTTTTTTATCAATAATACAGTCTACTATTTTCTCTACAATATCTGCATATAAATTTATCTTTTGGAGTTCATGTAATTTATTAATCTTAGAAAAGTCTTCTGTAAAAAAACCAGTAACATCTTGTTTCACATTTTTATTAAAGATATAAGAATACACAAATAAATAGTTTTTAATTTCATTAATTAATTTTTCATCATTTTTAACTATCTTATAATCCAAGGGTAAACCACTATCAATATAGTAATATATCAGATCTTCAATATTTACATCATCTATATTTTTTAGTGAAAATATTTTCAAAGAAACTTCGTTATTAAATCCTTCAATTAATTTATGTTTAGATATTTTAATTTTTTTATTAGTAAAAGCATTTTCTATATATCCTGCTAGTTCTGATTTTATCTTTGATGTAAGAATTTCTTTTTCTTCAGAGGTCAAATTTCTTTGGGGGAGTTTTGGTCTTGAATTTCTAATTTCTTGTAGTTCACGCTCATTAAAATCGTTATTACCACGCTCTGCTTCAGCATTCTGTTTATCTGTACTATCATTCTTTTCAAGAACAACATGATGTAATGCTCCAGTCATATCCATATAGATACTCTCAGTAGCTTCTGAGGACTGATCGCTATTGCTAACAATATCCGTTGAAACATTGCTATCATCTAACGGCATATATTTTACATAAATACCCTCTTCTACATAGTTTGAATAGCATTCTTTATTTTCTTTTAAATCATGAGAGGTTAATTTTACGCTTGATTTATTAGCCATGTTTTTATTTTCGACTGATAAAATTTCCTCACTAACATAATTTATAGGTTTTTCTTTATTATCACTTACAAAATTGGATTCTAAATATATGTTAGGAGTAAAAACAATACATCCATTATCTAATGATGAAAATTTTTCAGCCATGATATTATCTGATTTTTTTTCGAAACTATTATTAAAAAAATGATTTAGAACTATATTAGATGAAGTAATATTAGAAGGCATAATTATATCCTTATTAATCTATTTGTCATTATTATAATATCCTTTATAACTTATCTAACTATCAATTAATAACCTAAAAAATATTTTATTTTAAAAAACTTTTTGATGGTTTTTCACAAGAAATATGGCTTAACATAAATTTAAAAATATTAACAATAAAAAATAACCATTAATCAATATTAAATATTTATTATAAAAAATAATTATTTTTCTATAATTCTAATCGTTTTTTATGGTACAAGTAAGTGTTGGTTTTTTCTTATCAAGAAGATGACTTAGATTAAATAAAGAGAGAATACAAAAATAAAATACAATGTAATCTTATAATAAATCTCGTTGATGGTTTATTTCTTATCCGAAAGTTAATACCACCACAAATAGGGAAAATGACTCTGCGGGAATTATGCCGTTATCAAAAGACCCGCGTGTGCTTGTATTATAATGAGTTAAAGAATTAAAGGCGTTGGATGTTAAGAATATTAAAATCCACGACACTATAATTGTAACAGCAATACTACCTTCAGATCTTAATTACGATATTCCTACCATTGCCTTCTTTGGCTATTTAGGTACCAGTGCAGAACAAGTTAATAAGAAAAAAGCGCAAGTTATTTCTTATAAAGGTGGTTATCTTTATTTAAACAAGTAACTTGATATCTATTACGTCATTTAGCATGGTAACAAAACCATTTTGTGTGTTTTTATTTTTAAACATTATCAATTTCATCATTGAAATTTAAAATACAGCCACAATAAAAACCATGGGCACCACCATCATAATTTTAGCTTTTTTTAACTTTTTCCAATAATTCTTTTAATGTAAGATGCTTATTTTCATTCGATATTTTAAGCTGTTCGTCTATTTCATCTAAAAAACCACCAATTAATTTATTGTTATTTATTAAATTAAATCTAGCTTTATGTACTTTCTCTATCAATGCTAGATTTCTTTCATTTACCTTATCCTTTCCTGCTAGAATTTTTTTTTGTTTCTCTGTTTCTTTTAATTTCTCCTCTTCACTAAGCTGCTTAATAATAATTTCGCCTACAACACCATTTTCATGCTTGCTTTGCTCATTTTTTAAATATTGTAAGTAAATAATATCATTAACTTTTTTATTTAATTTGAAAAAAGAATCTAATTCAACCAATTTATTTAAATAATTTTCCTTATTAAAACCGTTTGATTTTTCTTTATTTTCAATCCCATTATAATCTTCTAAAAAATTAGAGACTTTAGCAAGAAAAGTATAGCCATAACTATTATCGCCATCTGATAATCTATCTAATAATGATATGTCTTTTGTTGTTTCAATCAAGGAGGATTTAAATTTATCCTTTTCAATATCTAATTTGTTTTCATTAGAATGAAATTCAACTTTATTATCATTAGATAATATCAGTGTATCATCGTTATTTAAATTAGATAGCGTTGATGATTCTTTTTCATCATGTTCACTTATTTCATGAGAATGAAAATTTACAGATTCATATCTTGCATCATCAAATTCACTTTCTTTTAAATAATTAGAATTGAATTTCTCTAGTAATTCAACATTATTATTCATTAGAGGTTTAAATTTCATATCTGTAATATAATCAATTAATAATATCTTACTCTTAAACAAACTATCTTGTTTACATGAATGAAGAGCGTTAATAGCTTCATCAATTGGAATCAATTCTCCATTCGGAAGCTCAATATCTTTCAGAATATTCAGTCTTTCTTTTAAAGTATTTTTTTCATTATCTATGTGAGTAGACTCTATCATCTCATTATCTATATTGTTTTGTTCTTCATTACTGATAATTAAAATTTTAGGTTTTAAAAATGTACTCTTTGTATTATATATAATTTTATTTTCATAACGATTAGGGTGAATAAATTCATTTATTGTATTCACCACCTTGATGGATAGATTAGAAATAGAGAGTTTTATTCTCCCGCCTATGGAGATTATTTTATTCGCAATAGAGGGTGACTTTCTACCAATTTCATTGATACCATTCATTATCATAATACTCATGTTATTTATATATAAATAATATTTTACTCTCAGTATTTCTCTCATCTATCACTTCTCTTTTCTATTTTTTTAAATAAATAGCATTTATTTTAAGAAAAAAACTTAATAACTTTCAAAAAAATATATTAATATTGATAAAGAAATAATAATGAATTAAATGAAGTTTAATGATTAACTTCACAAAAATAGAAGTCATAAAGTAAATAAAAATAACCTCACCTATACAAAACACGATTTTTTTTAATAAAGAAAAAACCAAAAATTAAACATTGATTAACATTAAAAAATTACTGTAAAAAAAATTATTTTCCTCTAATTCCCTGCTGGTTTTTTTATGATACAACAAGTAGGTGTTGCTCTTTCCAATAAATGAGACAACTAAGCTTTAATAGAGAGAATACAAAAAATCAAACACAATGGAGTCTTGTCATGAATCTCGTTGAACGTTTTATTTCTTATACAAAAGTTAACACCACCACTAATAGGGAAAATGGCGCTGCTGGCATTATGCCTTCATCAGAAGGTCAGCGAGTGCTTGCACTGCAATTAGTTGAAGAGTTAAAAGCGTTAGGTGTTGAGGATATCAAAATTCGTGATACTGCAATTGTTACCGCAACACTCCCTTCTAACCTTGATTATGAAGTGCCAACGGTTGCTTTCTTTGGCCATCTAGACACCAGCGCTGAACAAACGAACGATACCAAAGCACAAATTTTACCTTATAAAGGTGGTGACCTTTGCTTAAATAAAGAGCTCGATATTTATCTACGTCAAAGCGAATTTCCTGAATTAGAAAACTATATTGGTGACGATATTATCGTGACCGATGGCACAAGCCTATTAGGTGCTGACGATAAAGCCGCTATCGCCTCTATTATGGATATGTTGCAGTACTTTAAACAGCATCCTGAAGTTAAACACGGTACAGTTAAAATTGGTTTTGTGCCAGATGAAGAACAAGGTTTACGTGGTGCAAAAGTTTTTGATACTAAAGAATTCGGTGCTGATTTTGCCTACACCTTAGATTGCTGTGGTATTGGTGAATTAGTGTACGAAAACTGGAATGCAGGCGATGTTGAAATCACCTTTACAGGCGCATCAGCGCACCCAATGTCCGCCAAAGGTAAATTAAAAAACTCACTGTTAATGGCACATAAATTTGTTGCTATGTTACCGGGCGGTGAAGCACCTGAATATACAGAAGGCCGTGAAGGTTATTATTGGGTAAAACAATTAGCAGGTAATAGCGCGCGTACTGTATTAAAAATGGATGTGCGTGATTTCACCGAAAAAGGTTATGCGCACCGCATGGCATTTTTAAAACAACTCTCAGATTATTGTGAAGGTTTATGGGGTGAAGGCTCTGTCACTTGTAAACTCGCAGATCGTTATGCCAACGTGTTTAATAGCCTGCAAGGCGATAAGCGCTATCCTATCGATATTGCAGTGGCTGCTTATGAAGCGAATGGTATTACACCTCGCCCAATCCCAATGCGCGGTGGTTATGATGGTGCAGCACTCTCTCAAAATGGCCTGCCTTGTCCTAATATTTTTACTGGTGCTCATAACTTCCACTCTATTTATGAATATCTGCCAGTTAAATCGCTTTATGCGGCAAGTGATGTATTAAAATCTGTCGTTAAGATCACCGCTGAACGTTTTGCACCTGGAGCTAAAGCATGATCCAAATTCTTGCGGTCTTAGTTGTCGTTGTTATTGTCGCTAGAATGATCTTGAAAGGATATAAAGCAGAACCTGTTTTGTTAGTGGCGGGTTTAGCCTTAATGGCGCTAACGATGATGTTTGGTTGGGGAGATATTCTTCCTAAAAATGTCAAAACAACAGGTATTGGCTGGCTAGATCCTTTTGAAGTAATGCGTGATCTCTTTAGTAGCCGTGCGGCTGATCTTGGTTTAATGATCATGGCGCTGATGGGATTTGCACATTATATGGATCATATTGGTGCCAATGAGGCCGTTGTCCGTGTTGCAACTCGCCCATTGAAAAATATGCGCTCACCTTATGTGTTGCTATTTTTCTCTTTTTTACTCGCAAGTATTTTGCAACTTGCTATTCCTTCAGCAACAGGATTGGCCGTTCTATTAATGGGTACGATGTTCCCGATTATGATAGGGCTTGGCTTATCCCCCGCTTCCGCGGCAGGCGTAATTGCAACATCATTGGGCGTTGCTTATACCCCAACAGCAATTGATGCCATTCGTGGTGCAAAAGCGGTTGATTTAGGCGTTGTTGAATATGTGCTTTATTACCAAGGACCTGCGGCGATTGCTACCGTATTAGCCGTTGGTATTACACATATCTTCTGGCAACGCCATTGTGATCGCAAAGCTGGGTTTGTGCCTCAATTAGGCAAAATGTCTGAAGAAGCAAAGAGTGATAAAAATGTACCCGGCTTTTATGCCTTACTGCCAATGTTACCTATCATTATGGCAGTAAGTTCATCAAGCCTATTTGTTGAAGGTATTCACCTTGATGTAGTCACTATTGTATTGATTTCAATGGCAATTTGCATGCTGATTGAAACATTACGCTTACGTGATTTTAAATCAGTGTGTGCGGGCTTCCAGCATTTCTTAAAGGGTATGGGTTCTGCATTTAGTAATGTTGTGGGATTATTAGTCGCAGCGGGTGTTTTTGCTCATGGTATTAAAGTCAGTGGTGCAATAGACAGTCTGATCGTTATGGCGGAATCTGTTGGCCTACCACCATTTGCAATGGCATTGGTCTTCGCTGTCGTAACATTAGCTGCCGCGATTATTATGGGGTCAGGTAATGCACCTTTCCTTGCCTTCGTTGAACTTATTCCACAAATTGCCCATAGCATGGGCGTAAACCCAATTGCGATGATTTTACCAATGCAACAAGCGTCACATATGGGACGAGGTATGTCTCCAGTGGCGGGTGTGATCATTGCCGTATCGAGTGGCGCAAAATTACAGCCGTTTGATGTTGTAAAGAGAACAGCAGTACCGCTTATGGTCGGTTTTGTATTCCATAGTGCTATTATTGCTATCTTCTATTATTAATAAATATGCCTGAAGCAATAATTGTTGCTTCAGGTTATTTTCAAATAATAAACTTCTTAAAAATAAGTGAAGATAATTTATTGTTATTTTCATAAATAAAAAATTAGTTATATTTTATTTAAAATATATTTACTCAATCATTTTAAAACAAAGATAAAATCACTAAATTAATGAAAATTTTAACAAAACAATAAGATATTATTCTTATACAGCAGAAAATAAAACGCCTATTATTTATTTTGTTAAAATGATGACATGATATTAAACGCACTCACTCATTGCCATTTATTTTAACTATTCTGAGTTAGCCCACATTAAGTATGATAATTATACTAGCAATAGAATGGTGTATTCGTTCTATTGCATTTTTATTTAATCTTATTATTAGATATTAAAACCATCTCATTCTTTTTTATTTCTCATCACTTCTTTTTAAGAAAAAAACACAAAATGCCTCTCTTTTTATCAATAAATACTGCAAGAGAGCCAAAACGGTTGCTTTATCTTTGATATAGAAAAAATTACCAGTTTTAAAGTTAATAAGGGTGATATTTTCTCAAAATTTGTACAACCTTAGTAAATTCAGAAAAAACTTTCTCCCATAAATTCAGTATGATGTTTGTATCAAAAATAGAATAACCCATTGAATTTTCATACTGTTTATTGGATGCATGCAATGAAAGAACAATTATCTTCTCGTTGGAAAATATTGATAGCGGCAGTTAAGCAACAAGTAAAACCCGCTTTAGGTTGTACAGAGCCTATTTCGCTTGCATTAGCGGCTGCAACAGCAGCAAGTTACTTACAACTCGCGATTACCCGCATTAGTGCTGAAGTCTCTCCTAATTTAATGAAAAACGGTATGGGCGTAACCGTACCTGGTACGGGCATGGTGGGATTATCCATTGCCGCAAGCTTAGGTGCCGTTGGTGGTGATTGTAAAGCAGGTCTTGAAGTATTAAAGAATGCAACACCAGAGCATGTTGAACAAAGCAAAGCACTATTAGCCGCGGGCATCGTGAATGTTTCAATTAAAAAAGAGTGCCAAGAAGTTCTATATAGCGAAGTGACTGTTGAAGATAGTGAAAACAGCGCAACTGTCATTATTGCAGGTAACCACACTAATATTGTTAAAATTATTCATAACGGTCATGTTGTTCTTGATAACACTTGTGCTGGCGCAGAACAATCTGCATCACCTTGCGAAATAAAAGAAACGTTAACCCAAACCAATACTCAAGAAATTTACCAGTTTGTTACCCAAACGCCAGTAGAAGAAATTTCTTTTATCCTTGAATCAGCACACTTAAATGATGCGCTATCAAAAGAAGGTTTGAACAATACTTATGGTTTACATATTGGGCAAACTTTACAGCGCCAACAACAGCGTGGCTTATTAGCAAAAGATTTATTATCAGAAATCATGATCCGTACTTCTGCGGCGTCTGATGCACGTATGGGGGGGGCCGTTTTACCCGCAATGAGTAATTCTGGCTCAGGCAACCAAGGTATTGCCGCAACGATGCCTGTTGTCGTGGTTGCTGAATATTTACAAGTTGGCGAAGAGAAAATGGCAAGAGCATTAATGCTTTCCCATTTACTGGCTATTTATATTCACCATAAATTCCCTGCACTATCTGCGTTATGTGCAGCAACAACCGCATCAATGGGCGCAGCTGGTGCAATTGCATGGCTAATGGATGAACGTTACGAATCTATGGCTATGGCAATTAGTAGCATGATTGGTGATATCAGCGGTGTGATTTGTGATGGTGCTTCAAATAGCTGTGCGATGAAAGTCTCAACTGGCGCGAGTGCAGCTTATAAAGCTGTGTTAATGGCTCTAGATAACACTTATGTGACAGGTAATGACGGTATTGTCGCTCATGATGTTGATTCTACAATTGAAAATCTATGTGCACTAGCAAGCCGTGCAATGCAACATACCGATGTTCAAATTATTGAGATCATGGAATATAAAGCCGTTGCTAATGGCTAATTTGAGCGTTTAAAAAAAAGCACCCCATAATATTGGTTATTATGGGGTGAAACATAAGATCCTAGGAACAGGATCCTCCTCAAGTCAGGAGCTTATCAATATTCGTTACTGCTATTTACGGATACTACGGTTCAACGACTACGGTTACTTTACTGCTCTACTTCTTACTGCTTTTTAACACTCACTACAGGGTATTAGGTTAATAAGCCTTCTCTTCTGTGCTAGGCATCAATGCATCAAAATTGGCTCTTATCTCTTCTTCTGGTAATTGAATACCAATAAAGACCAATGTACTTTGACGAGTTTCATCTTCATTCCACGGTCTATCCCAATCAGCACTATAAAGGCGTTGTACACCTTGGAATAACAAGCGATTAGGTTGGTCTTTAATATTTAATATCCCTTTATAACGCAAAAGATTATCAGCAAAGCTTAATAATAATTTTTCCATTACGTCTGAAACTTCTTGTAACTCAACAGGGTAATCAAACTTTAGTACAATCGAATTAATGTCATCTTGCTTATCAGCCTGATAACGAAACAGAGGCTGTTTTACATCGAGGTTATCGTTCAACATAAAACCTTTTACGTTAAACAGTAATCCTAAATCAATTTGTCCATGAATAACGGTATGCACAGGCGCTCTAGCATTAATACGTCTTAGTCGTGCCATTAATTCAGGAGAGGCTGGAGTGACGTCTGTTTTCGTCAACAGAATGCGGTCGGCATAACCAATTTGTGATTGTGCAATCGTAAATTGATCCAGTTGTTGCTGAGCGTGAACATTATCAACAAGCGTGATAATGCCATCTAATAAGTAGCGCTGGCAGATGATCTCATGAGAAAAGAATGTTTGGCTAATAGGACCTGGATCAGCCATTCCTGTGCATTCAATAACTAATCTATCAAATTCGATTTCACCACGATCTAGGCTGTCACATAAGTCTAATAGCGTATCTTCTAATTCATTCGATTTACTGCAACAAATACAACCATTGGTCAGTGTTTTAATTTGAGTGGCTCTATCACCAATGATTTCATCATCAATAGGGACTTCACCAAATTCATTTTCAATAACGGCAATTTTATAGCCATGCTCTTCATTAAGCATATGACGTAAAAGTGTTGTTTTTCCCGATCCTAAAAAACCGGTCAGTATTGTCACTGCAATAGGTTCCATCATTTATCTCCTTTACGGATCATTAGCAACAGCGAAAACCGCCTTTACCATCACCACCGCCATAACGGGCTTCCTGACGCTCACGGAAAAACTCGTTATAGGTCATAACAGGCTTATCTGGATGGTTATCTTTCATGTGTTGCACATAATTATCGTAATCAGGAATACCTATTAGCATACGTGCTGCTTGTCCTAGATATTTTCCAGCTTGTCCTAAATTACCAAACATAAGTTTCTCCTAAGCCCCGTACTGGCAAGCCAGCACGGGGGTTTAACCTATCTACCTAAATTAGTGACCTGAGGACACTTTTACATCTTTTGGCATAGGAACATACGGTGTTTCTTGTGATGTATCTTCTGGGTTTTTACGCGCTTTCATTGCGGTACGGAAACCGTAGAAAATGATGCTATAAACAACCACTAAGAACAGAATACTTAAGCCAGCATTGGTATAGTTGTTAATTACAATATGATTCATATTGGTAATTTCAGCCGCAGTTAAGTCAGCACCACCTGCTAAGATCTTCGCTTTGTATTCATTTGCTAAGTAGAAGAAACCTTCCATTTGTGGATCATCGCTGAGAAGTTTCAGACCTAATGCCCATGTTGTACAAATTAATAACCATACTGCTGGAACAACTGTCACCCAGATATATTTAGTACGTTTCATCTTAACTAAGATAACAGTACCTAATACCAGAGCAACTGCCGCTAACATTTGGTTTGAAATACCAAACAGTGGCCACAAGCTCTTAACACCACCTAATGGGTCAACAACACCTTGGTATAACAGATATCCCCATAATCCTACGCAACCCGCAGTACCAATCACACCCGGAATGAACGAATTTGTTTTCTTCAGGTAAGGGATAAAGTTACCTAACAAGTCTTGGAACATAAAGCGACCAGAACGTGTACCCGCATCTAACGCCGTTAAAATAAAGAGCGCTTCGAACAAGATCCCAAAGTGATACCAGAAGCCCATATCCGCAGCAGGAATGATTTTATGGAATACCATCGCAATACCAACAGCTAAGGTAGGCGCACCACCAGCACGGTTTAATACAGAAGGCTCACCAATATCTTTCGCCGTTTGTAGAATTTCTTCTGGCGAAATAACAAAGCCCCATGAACTCACCGTTGCAGCAGTATGCACAGTAACTTCTCTTAACTGCTCCATAATAACTGCTGTATTTTCACCACCTAATTCATGAAGGTTCGGCATAGTAATACCTAAACCTGCTGGTGGTGTATTCATTGCAAAATACAGACCAGGTTCAATGATAGATGCAGCGACTAATGCCATGATCGCAACGAATGATTCCATTAACATTGCACCATAACCGATAAAACGCGCATCCATTTCATTGGCAATAAGTTTAGGTGTTGTACCTGAAGCAATTAGTGCGTGGAAACCAGAAACGGCACCACAAGCGATAGTGATAAATAAGAATGGGAATAAAGCCCCTTTCCATAATGGTCCTGTACCATCGACATATTGAGTAACCGCTGGCATTTTCAGTTCAGGGTTTAGGATAACAATACCAACGGCTAAACCAACGATAACCCCAATTTTCAGGAACGTCGCTAAGTAATCACGAGGTGCAAGGATCAACCAAACTGGCAGTAATGCAGAAACAAAAGCATAACCAATAAGACCAAAGGTGATTGTTGTATCTTTAAAGGTGAGTGCAGGTCCCCAGTATGGATCATGAGCAATAACGCCACCAAACCAAATCGCAGCAATCAGTAATACAATACCGATAACAGAGACTTCACCGACACGACCCGGGCGGATATAGCGCATGTAGATACCCATAAACAGGGCAATTGGTACTGTTGAACAAACAGTGAACACCCCCCATGGGCTTTCTGCTAATGCTTTAACAACGATAAGCGCAAGCACTGCAAGAATGATGATCATGATAAGGAAACAGCCGAATAAAGCGATAGTACCCGGAATAGGACCCATCTCTTTCTTTATCATCTCACCAAGTGAGTTACCATTACGGCGTGTTGAAATAAACAACACCATAAAGTCTTGTACTGCACCAGCAAGCACAACCCCAGCTAATAACCAAAGCGTACCCGGTAAATACCCCATTTGAGCAGCAAGAACAGGCCCTACTAAAGGACCAGCACCCGCGATAGCCGCAAAGTGGTGACCAAATAAAACATAACGGTTAGTTGGAACGTAGTTCAAACCGTCATTATTAACAACAGAAGGTGTTGCTCTAGTTGGATCAAGCTTCATCACTTTTTGAGCGATATAAAGACTGTAATAACGATAAGCAACTAAATAAACGGCAACAGAAGCAACAACTATCCATAGTGCACTGACGTGTTCACCACGGCGAAGCGCAACCACTGAAAGACAAAAAGCACCGATAATCCCTAGGATCACCCAAGGTACGTGCTTTAAAAATGCATTTTTGTTCATGAGACACCTTTTTTTCAGGCAAGACCGAACAGCCAAAGAGTAATGCGGGACAGCTGAGAATGATTTGAGCGAATATGAGAGACAACTGCCCGCTACTACATAATAAGAAGAATGAGATATAAACAGTGCGACAAAATCGCTTAGCGGTTGTATAACGAATTAAGCGGTCTGTTTTTTGAGTTGAGTGGTTCTGTCTTTTTGAAATGGCTATTTTTTTGTGATCTAGATAACAATTTTATTTCTTTCAATAAGTTAGAAAATCATTAAATAGAAAAAAACCTCCTTTTCACTAACAAAAAAGGAGGTTTTTTATAACATTATTTAATCAAGTAGTAATTATTGGCTAAATTGAACGGATATCAAAAGCACGTTACCTTTTCGAGCAGGTGAACCATTAAAACGCCATTGATATGCAGCATCAATAACGGCATTATCTATGCTCATATCACCACTGCCAGATTTCAATAGCACCACAGTAGGAACACCTTGAGGGTCAACATCAAGTTGTAAGATCATATCCCCTGTTTTAGGTGCTGTATCAGGTGCATTCACTTTCGGTAATGCCTGATCACTGCCTTTGATATTCGCTGATGAGAAATCAATACTAAATGTCCGATTTGATTGCTCAACAACCTTGTTGTTTAGTGGCTTACGTATCACTTTACTATTAGGATCTGATGCTGGTATTACACGTTGAGCTAATTGAATCTGAGTTAAGTCATCACTGAGATAATCATCTGAAGGTTTAACTTCAATACCTTCAGGTAAATAACGCATATCCATTCGCGCTCGTAAGGTTTGATAGCGATCTAAGCGAGCACCCTCAAGTGTATGTATCACCATTCTCATTTCTAACATTTGCATCAGCGAACCAACACTTTCTTTTGATTTTTGCTGTGACGCTTTAGCAAATGCCCCTGCTGCAATTTCAGGATCTTCATCGAGCCATGTTATACCCCATCCTAACCAGACATCTTCACGATCGGGTTCTAATGCGATGGCCTGTTCAAAATGAGTACGCGCATTGAGTAATAAAGTTTGCCAATATTTTCTCTCTTGAGGATAAATTTTAGGAGAACTGGCTAAATTGTTGGTTCCTACGTTGTAATATTGCAATTCAAAACGTGCCACTGTTCTCACGATATCGGCATTATCCTGATGAAGAGCGAGTTTTTCATTTAAAAAGCGAATACTGTTATCCCAACTTTCATGGTTATTTTTACCATTAGGCAATGTCTGCAACTCTTTTAAGATGGCTTGTAACGCAGCACGTTTTTCTTGCTGTTGTTGAGATAATCTAGGGTAATAAGATGAATAAGGATCATAGCTGGAGCGAGTTGCTTCTCTTCCATCATCTAATTCTGGCGCTTGCTTTTTCAGTTCTGTATAAGCATTTTCAGTCAGTGTTATCCCTTTTGCATCTTGTCTCGCATAAGCTTTAACCAGTTTTATCAATGTTGATTGTTGCTTAACCGCATACTCTTTCCAACCAAGACGGGTACTTTCAAAACGAACTGTCACACGTTGGCGATATCCGTCTTTGTTTGGCATAAAACGCCAATGACGAGCCGCTTTCACTGCTTGATCATCGAAAGCATCAACACCACTACTGTTTTGCACCCAAAGCCCTGAAATACGCCCTTGAGGATCGACATCAACGGATAAAATAACATCTGCACGAGGGATATATTTTCTGATTGTTGGATAACGGATTTCAGTTAAGTTTTTCACTTCATTAGGTGATTCAACGATCACTTCTCCGGGATACTCTTTTCCCATCATTGATTGCATTTCAAGATAAGTGGTTAAATCATTATTGATTGCATTACTCACTGGTAATCGCTGATTAGCAAGCTTAGTGACTTCTTCTGGTGGTGTACTGTTTTGTCGATAAAAACGATCTTCAATAACACGCGCTTGTAATATCTGATAAACCTGACGCTGATTTTCAGTAAGCTCTGAAATTGCTTTTTTCAACAATTGTTGCGCTGAAATATCATTATGACCTTGCTTAGCCTGTTTGAGCGTATCTGCCACCATTAAAGCTAACATCGCTTTTTCAATTTGTGCATCCAAAGAACGATGGGCGATATAAGTAAGTGATAAAACTTGCCATGCCTCAGGTGATAATGGCGCAACAGCAATAACATTAATACCTGATTGCGTTAATTGAGCATCATTACTATTTGAAAGGGAAGCTAATGCCTGAGCGACCATAATCTCAGGTTGATTTAATAGCCAGTCGCCATAAAAATTGAGTGTTTTTACAGCTTCCGCACGTTCTGATGTTCCCTTGGTATGAACTAAATAAGCTTCTTTCGCTTTTGTCGCCACAATCACATCATCACTAAAATAATCCAATCCTGGTAAAGCAATTCGCGCTTTCTCAATAGCACTAATAGATGCCAGCGCTTTCGGTTGATTAGACCGAATAATGTTACGGATCTCATTTTCACTATTAACAACAAAATAATGATAATTTTGCCATTCAGATTGTTCTATATTTTGTAAAACAAAGCGACGACGATCTTCTAATTCACTCTTTGGTATCACCGAGAATGACACCCCCAGCGCCATTAAAAGGACTAATCCACCACCACATAAATAGTAAATGTTTTTAGCTCGCCACGATTGCAATAACATAACAATCGTCATAATAAGAGAGCCTAACCATAATCCCAGTAAGAAATTACGCTCATCAAAGCGAACAGATGAGGGGAGAATTTTACTATTAAAACTATCAATCAAGCTAAAGGTTGAAACTAAGAAGGCTGGCAACCAGAAAGGGAACAGTAACGTTATAACGCCAATAATAATCAGGATCAGCCTTATTCTTTTTTTCATGTTATTTTCCCTAAATTATGGCTTTCTTTTCAAAATATGCATTGAAGGGAAAACAAAAAGAACTAACAAGATAATGGCTAAAACCATTAAAAACATCACACTCAACATCGTTATTAGTATTTGCTCAATATAATCCGCTTTGATTAAATCTGCGATCCAGCTAGAACCTAAACCACCGCTGGCTCCTTGTGGAATAAAATTCATCAGTAATAACCCCAAAAATACAGGGACTATCATGGCAATAGCGGTATGTAATATGACTTTGGGTACTTGGTTTATTGCATTTTTAACCGCAATAAATATCGCTGGCGGTTGAATAGGTTTCGCTGACGTAGTTTGAGTTGGCGCTTGTCGGATATTCGCATTTTGTACTCTTTTTTGACGAACTGGCTCACGTTGCGTTTGGTTTTGTTTCTGAGTAATTGCAACTTGCTGTAACTTCGCCTCTCTTGCACAAGCTGCGCAAGCTTTACCTGCAAAATGCTGGTGGTTTTTATCTTTTTGACAAATGACTAACTGTTGCTTTTCGGGTTGTGCATATTCATAAAGTGCTGTCGTCCATGTTTTTGCACTTGGTCTTTGCGAAGGTGTGCCTGAAAATGCTTTATCAAAGAGCGTTCTTAGCTTATCAGGTAATTGTTTATGTCCACTGGCGACATTTGGGGTGATCAAATTATGCGCCTTTATGCCATAACCATAAAAATGCCCCGCAATACGTCTTGGTATATCCGTAGGTACAGTGTCATTTTTAGGTCGGCCACTAAAAGGGTGGATACCAAAATTAAGCAACTGAAAAATAATAACGGCTAAGGCAAATCGGTCTTGCCACTCTTCTTGAGATTCTGGAACGGTTTGTTTTGCTTGAAATTCAGGGGCAAGATATTCAACAGTAAATTGCCCAGCAGGAAAACGCGTATTCTCACCTTGGATACTAAATCCATCACAATCGAGAAGAGACATATACAGACTTGATTTATAAAACCGCAAATTCAGCGGTTTCATATCAATAATACGGTGCCCTTGCTGATGTAAAGCATCAATCAATGAGCAAAGGTTATATGCGAGACTCACTTTCGCCCCCATTCCCGTGGGTAAGCCATGCGCTTTGGCTTGGCGTTCTTGAAGAATGTATTCCAACTCAATCGTATTTTTGACATCAAGTTCAGGCATCACAAAGCCAACAAATTGCTTTTGGCTATTGTATAAACGTGCTTGAGGCCATGCGAGTTGGATAATGGGCGTATCGTTAACAGAAACGGGCTTTAATGCAGGTTCTAACTTCTGCATTGCCGTGATCTTTTTCAGATAATAGGCTTTATCAATTTTGTCATGATAAACTTTTGAGACTTGGAAAGGTGCATTATTAATATGGCTAACGCTACCCGCACCACCACTTTTTATCAAATCACCTATTTGATAAATCTTACCGTTTTCATCTTGTAATTGCCTAGATACTGGTTGAACTATCCCTTTCTTTCTCGCTTTTACCACAACTCTTCATCCCTGATGCAAATAACTAAGGTTTTATCATCGCCTGTGATTGAGTGTGTTCGAGGATCAGCTAAAGTCCCTGCTAATGCCTCACTTCCACTATCTTCTGATACAGTTTTTAAATAACGGATCACAGGGGTGATAAACGGTTCATAAAGGGCATCACCCGCTTTATTCATGGCAAAAGGCTGTACACCATCAGACATCAAAATAACTTGTTTTACTGGTTTATTTAGGGGAATAACACGTAAATGCGCTTCCCAATTTTCTGACGTTACAAACCAAGTTTGATTCGCATATTCTCCATTTTCAGGTTGTGATACATAACTTGTACCATCACAGTATTCCACCACAGCAATACCGTCACCCAAATGGAATAAATAGCCACTATCATCACCGACCCAACATGCAACCAATGTTGATGCATATTCATTAAGCGCACACTGCTTTATTTCTGCATATTCAGCCAGTTGGAGGCGAATATCTTCAATAAGTTGTTTAGCTCCTTGTGTTATCTGTTTTTCGGTTAACAAATCAATGTTTGGCCACTCTGTAATACGTAGCGTAAATAACCGAGCAACAAGCTGAGCACCTTGTTCACTATAATGAGAAGAACCAGCACCATCACAAACAGCAGCGATAAGATATTCACCTTTACGACGAATAAAATAAGCATCCTGACAGGGAATTTGACGTTCTTGATGGGCAATGCCTGTCACAGATGCCCCATAAGCTAACCAATCATTCATCAAACAGGTACACTCGCCCAAGAATCAGTTGAAGGTAATTGTGCCGTACCGCCTGGTGTAGATTGTGAAACAACCTGCATACTGGCGCTTAGCCACAAGAACAGTTCTTTAAATTGCAACCCTTTAAGCATTTTCACGCCGTTAACGCCATTACGACTAAAACTTCCCATAACTTCTGCTGATGCGCCATCAACCATAATCGGAAACACCGCTGTTTTTTGGCTTTCTTCTGCTTGGCGACAAAGCTGTGCAGCCTGTTCCCATTGGTCTGTAGGAACACCATCAGACATTAAAAATAGCCAAGGACGTGTATAAGCAACACCCGCTTGTTTAAAGCGCTGTTTTTCTGCTTCAATTTCTTCAAGCGCTAAAGTAATGGCTTGTCCCATTGGGGTTGTGCCATTAGCTTCTAAAACAGGGGCTGTGAAATCCATAGCATCTTTCCAATCACCATGAACCGTACATTGGTCATATCCGCCGTATTCAATCACTAAAATACGTACACGTTTAGCCGCAATCACATCATTTTTGAGTTCTTGTTCGAGTAATTTAAGCCCTTCATTTAATTGTTGAATAGGTTGACCATACATACTGCCAGAGCTATCTAGCACTAAGATCAGAGGGGTACGTTGTTCACTGTTATCAACCAAAGCTACGTCAGGGATCATGGGATGCTCCATCATTCAGTTATTATTTTTCATGATAATGATTAATGTAACATAAAGACGCAAAATTCATCAGAAAGAAAAAAGCGATAAAAGGAAGATAAAGATATTTCTGAAAAAAAACAGGTTTTGAGGTTTTAAATAGAGTGTTTTAAATTAAATTTAAGAACATTTACGCGATTTTAGATGAAAAAAAGCACCTCATTACATTAAGTAAAAGGTGCTTTTTAAATAAAATATTTATGATGTTAATAGTGGATCTTTTGGCGTCCAGCAATAGAGTGTGAAAGCGTTGTACCGTCAACCATTTCAAGTTCGCCGCCCACTGGAACGCCGTGAGCTATCCGGCTTGCCGTAATATCATACTGAGCACAGATTTCAGCAATATAATTGGCTGTAGCTTCACCTTCAACAGTCGGATTGGTTGCCAAGATCACTTCAGAAATCGTCTCTTGGCTTAAGCGCTCTTCAAGTCTATCTAAACCAATGTCCATAGGACCGATACCATCTAAAGGGGATAAATGCCCCATTAAGACAAAGTATCGCCCTGCAAACTGCCCTGTCTGCTCGATAGCATGAATATCCGCAGGACTTTCGACAACACAAATTTGCCCATTTTGCTGACGACGAACATTCGCACAGATGGTGCAACGCTCTTCTTCAGTAAAAGTTCGGCAATCACAGCAATGACCGATTTCAGACATTGCACGCGTGAGTGCTTGTGCAAGTCGCATACCACCGCTTCTATCGCGTTGAAGTAGTTGGAAAGCCATTCGTTGCGCTGACTTAGGCCCGACACCGGGTAAACAACGCAACGCTTCCATTAATGATTCAAGAAGTGGGCTGGTTTGCATTAGAATGGCATCTTAAAGCCTGGTGGCAATTGCATACCGTTAGAAACAGAGGCCATTCTTTCTTTTTGTGTTTCATCAATACGACGCGCAGCATCATTAAAGGCAGCAGCAATCAGATCTTCCAGCATCTCTTTGTCATCTTCTAGCAGGCTAGGATCGATTTCAACACGACGGCAATTATGAGCACCATTGATAGTGATCTTAACTAAGCCAGCGCCAGATTCACCTGTCACTTCTAAGTTTGCGATCTCTTCTTGCATTTGTTGCATTTTTTCTTGCATTTGTTGGGCTTGCTTCATCAGATTACCCAAACCACCTTTTCCGAACATAATTGTCTCTCTTTGTAAAAGCCACACAGTATGAAGTCATACAACATGTTGCGATTAAACAGGTCGGATACTCTCTTCATCCAATTCAGCATCAAAATATTGCTGTAATGTTTGAATCGTTTTATCCGTAATAATCGATTGACGCGATAACGCCAATTTTTCATCATAAATGGCTTGTCGCCACTCCAACGGTGTTTTTACCGTTGGATCATCATCTTCTATAATTGTGAGTGAAATTGCTTTTCCATGCAATTCACTTAACGCATTAGTAAGCGTGCGTAACGCATTTGCAGAATTTAAATGTTTCTGTTTAGTTCGTAAATGCAAAATAACGTTTTCTTCGTTTACTGTCTCTTTATACGCATTTAATGCCAGTTGTTGCACCAATTTAGGGAGTGACATTTTGTCAATTTCAGCCGCCCAAGCATCTCTTTCTTGCGACTCTTTAGCAATTTTTGCTGCTAATTCAGGTGTTTTTTCATATTCGAGAACTTCTTTGATCTCTTTTGGTGAAGAAACAACCTCTTGCGTTGACATTAACTCAGGGTTTTGCGGACGCCACTGATACTCTTCTTTTTTCTTTTTTTCAGGCGCATTAGTCTGACGCTTCGCTGCTTGCTGGCGTTTTTCACTCACGGCTGCTAGCCGCTCTAATGCACTAGCAGCCGGCTTGGCCCGATTAGGCGTCGCCGGTTCAGACTTTTTTGGCGGGGTTTGTTGTTCCGTCCCCTTTATTGCCTGCCTTGCCCTTAGAAGTTGTGCTGCGGGGCTATTGCCTAATGAAGCACTATTTTCTATTGGTGAAGAAGATGGGTGATCCACTTGAGGCGAATGAGTCTGCACAGTTTGCGGAGCATAATGTTCAGACATTCTATTTGTAGGCAATGATGCTGAAGGTAAAGTTTGTGCTAATGGCGCAGAAGGTATTTCATCAATCACTGTTTTAGGATGAAAAGCAAGTGCACGTAACAGAGTCATTTCAACCCCCATGCGTCTATCTGGCGCATAAGCCAGTTCTTTTCGCCCTACTAATAAGGTTTGATAATAGAGTTGTAAATCTTGTGGAGAAACAGATTTTGCCAATAAACGTAGGCGTTCTTGAGTAAATTGTTCTTGAGGATTTTCTTCACTAGGCAATAACTGCAACATCGCAATTTGATGCAGTAATGAGAGTGTTTCAACCAAGAAATTTTCCCAGTCAGTACCTCTTGAAGCGACTTCATTAACCAGCGACATGACCTGTTGACCATCCGCTTTTACTAACGCTTCAATCAATGCTAATGGTTGAGCGTCATCAATCGTGCCAAGCATTTGGCTAACCACTTCTGCACTGACAACACCTTCACCACTTGCGATAGCTTGATCTGTTAAGCTTAATGCATCTCGCATACTGCCATCAGCAGCGCGAGCAATAAGTTGACGCGCTCTTACATCATTTTCAATATGCTCTGCTGATAGCACTTTTTCGAGTTGTGTCGCAATTTGGTCAATATCTAATGCTCGCAGATGAAATTGCAAGCAACGTGATAAAATCGTGACAGGTAATTTTTGTGGATCAGTCGTCGCTAATAAGAATTTAACGTGCTCTGGCGGTTCTTCTAATGTTTTTAGTAGCGCATTAAAACTGTGACGAGAAAGCATGTGAACTTCATCAATCAAGTAGACTTTAAAGCGTCCTCGCGCTGGCGCGTACTGCACATTGTCCAGCAGTTCACGGGTATCTTCTACCTTAGTACGAGATGCAGCATCGATTTCAATTAAATCGACAAAACGCCCTTGTTCTATTTCAAGGCAATTTGCACATTGACCACAAGGTTTACTCGTAATACCTGTTTCACAATTGAGCCCTTTAGCAAATAATCGGGCAATAGTGGTTTTTCCGACACCTCGTGTGCCAGAAAAAAGATAGGCGTGATGAAGTCGCTGATGATCAAGACCATTAGCTAAAGCAGTCAACACATGACGTTGACCAACAACATCGTTAAAAGTTTGTGGGCGCCACTTACGGGCAAGTACCTGATAGCTCATTGATTCCGCTAAATTTGAACAAGATTTATCTCTATGCTAACACAGGGACGACCTATTGAGCGAGATCTGTAAGAAACAAATGAGATATTGGAGAAAGAACCAGCAGAAATTTAAGGTAAAGATAAGAGGTAACAATTGTGCGGGCAATATACATTTATAAAAATAGAAAAATTATAAATGATATATAAACACCCGCACTCTTACTTGTGTTTACGATAAGAACTTAATTAGTTCTTCTCTAAACAGTGAAGATATTAATGTCCTGGAAAATCAACCAGTGTAAAGCTATGAACACCTTGTTTTTCTAAGCGTTCGATACCGCCTAAATCAGGTAAGCAGATAATGAATGCAGCTTCTGTCACAGTGCCACCTAAACGGCGGATCAGACGAGCAGTTGCTTCAATGGTGCCACCTGTTGCTAGTAAATCATCAACCATTAATACTTTGTCTTGATCCGTAATGCTATCTTTGTGGATCTCTAAAGTATCTGTGCCGTATTCCAGATCATAAGTTTCACTGAGCGTTTCGCGAGGCAATTTACCTTTTTTACGAACAGGAACAAAACCAACACCTAGGCGTAAAGCGACTGGAGCACCAAATAGGAAGCCACGCGCTTCGGTACCCACAACTTTAGTGATACCCTGACCTTGATAGTGTTCTACCAATAAATCAATGGTTGCCTGATATGCAGCAGGATTATCCAATAATGTAGTGATATCACGGAATAATATCCCTTCTTTTGGATAATCAGGAATGGTTTCAATACTGTCTTTAATAAATTGCAGTTGTTGCGCGTTAGCAGTCATAATCAGTGCCATAATAAAAAACGAAACGATAGAATCTATGCAATATGCCGTTAAAATGCAACAGAAAGCCAATTAACAACTCTTTTTTGTTGCTTTAAGTCAATTCATGTTTTTATCAAAACAGGGGCAAGAACCAGATGAATAAACCTGATCCTTTAAGCTTATTTAAAAAACAGATAGACAATCTAGCCGAAACAGTGGCGCCTATTGCAAACAAAAAAATTGCAGCACCTTGCTTCGACACGACACTATTCCACCGCCGAAGTGATTCCCTTGGTGGCTACATGCAACAGATCCGCGATAATTTTACCCAGTTAATCGCTTGTGTTGAGGCACAACGAAGCCAGCAAGTTAAATTTCTGGCCACACAAATCCTACAACAAATTGAAGCATTAACTCGTGAATTATCGACACAAACACTAAGAAAGCAAGAGAACCAGCTTACTCAACGAAAAAAAAGTGTCGATTTATACCAAAAGCTTGCCCAACATCAGGATTATGAGCGCCGCTTACAAGCCATGATCCAAGATAGAGAGCTTTCATTAACGCAAGCTCAGAGTTTTATGAAGCAACAAGAGTTACAAAAAGAGATTGCCGCTCTTGAAAATCGCCTTGCGCGCTGCAAAAATGCCTTGTTCTCTATTGAAAAGAGCATTGAGAAACAAGAAGATAAATTTTAAAGGGAGTGATAATGAGTTTAAAAGACGCACCAGAGTCTGTTCAATTGGCAGTCGATCTTATCTATTTACTTGAAAGCCACCATATTGATCCTAAAACAGCACTAGAAGCCCTCGAGATTGTGCGCCAAGATTATGAAAAAAAATTAGCGGCACAATCTACTCATTCATCCCTTTAATTAAGCAAAAGGCGTATTGGCTTCGGGTGTTGAGCCATCAAGAGGACGCTTTATCTCTTGTACTTCATCACCTTGTTTATTATGCAAATAGACATCAAGTTGGTTAAACGCAATATTGATATTATTTTCATTACACAGCTTATCAATAGCGCGGTTAACTTCATCTATTGCAATATTTCTGTCACCTAATGTTCTGACATAAAAACGCAAATCATGATTCAGGGTGCTTGCCCCAAATTCAGTAAATAGCACCACAGGTTCTGGTTCAGTCATCACTCTAGCATTCTCTTTAGCGGCCTTCATTAAGATCTCTTTGACCTTATCGAGGTCAGATCCATAAGCAACACCCACTTGAATAATAATACGTGTCACCGTATCAGATAATGTCCAGTTAATAAGCCGTTCAGTTACAAACGCTTTATTTGGAATAATCACTTCTTTGCGATCAAAGTCAGTCACTGTCGTTGCTCTAATACGAATTCGGCTAACCGTACCAGAATAAGTACCAATAGTAACCGTATCACCAATTCTGACGGGTCTTTCGAACAAAATAATTAAGCCAGACACAAAGTTTGCAAATATTTCTTGTAAACCGAACCCTAAACCAACCGTTAAAGCTGCGGCTAACCATTGCAGTTTTTCCCATGCTACACCTAATATTCCCAGTGATACGATGGTTCCGATAGCAATAATAATGTAGGTCAAAATGGTTGTGATCGCGTAAGAAGCACCTTGTTGCAATTTTATACGAGATAAAATTAATACCTCTAATAAACCTGGTAAATTTCGGGTCATAAACCAAGAAATTGCCATAATAGAAACAGACAATAATAGGTCGGCAACAGTAACCGCTTTAACGACATTACCAAGCTCTGTCGGCAAAGTGTAACTCCAGAGCGTTATTCCATCTAAATAGGTAAAGACCGTAATAAAATCAGACCAAATACCATAGAAACTAGACGCAAAGATGATAAATAAGATCATCGTTGTCAGTCTTAATGATTGTTGATTGATTTGATCCATATCCATTGGTGGTTCTTGAATAGGTTCAAGAGTGTTATCTTCGCCTTCTTTTTTCTCTTTAAGCATTGCTTGTCGACGCTCAAGTGCACGACGATAGGCAAGGCGTCGAGCCGCAACAGTTAAGCCGCGCAAACTGGCGTGATAAGCAATAAACCACAGCATGAGTAGATATAAGCTATCAATCCAACGATTTGCTAAACGCAATGCGGTGTAGTAATAACCAAAAATAACCAATCCCATTAAAATAAGGGGGGAAAACGTTAATAAGGTAATGACGACCGTTCTAACAACATGATTGCCCTTTTCTTGCCACATTTCACGGCAAAATGGCAACGCACATAAACTAATACCAAATAATGAAATAATCGCAACCAATTGCCCAATAACATCCCCCACCAACAGCAATGGATTATTAATGCCATAAGCTGAAAGCAGAATAATTGGCAACATTGGCAGTGATAATCGTAATAAACGTTTACGATTTTGCTGAACGCGTTCGAGAGGAATTTTAAAATGTTTTACTGCAACACCATTGTCAGACATTAAGCGATAAGACCATTCAAACATCAGCCAAAATACCGCAAATTGCCATGCAAAAGACCAAATAAATTCTTGCTGAACATTAAAGCTATTAATTAGCCAATACCCTATTGCTAATACAATACAAGAAAGGGGTAATGTTTTTATAAATACAATCCCTAATGCTAATGGCGTATGCAGTTGTGAGTCTTTATTAAGCTTATTAATATCCGCATTCAGTTTTTCAAATTGCATATCTAGCTTTTTACGTTGCCAAATAATCAACAAACTGAACGAAATAAGTGCAATAAGTACAGGAAGTGATTTCTTAGCCCCGATCAACAGATTTTCATTTGACCAGTTAAGTTTAAAACCTTGAAATTCGGCAACCGCTTGAGTCGGAAATACTGCAAACCAATTAAGGTTAATCGGCTTATTACTGCTTACCCAGAAAATTTGCTGAGCCAATGTGTTTTCGAGTGAACTTACCACACTGCGTAATTGTTGCTGATCCATTTGGAGATTAATCGAACCCGAAATTTGATTACCTAATTGGTTATTCAGTTTATCGAGCAGTTCTCTACGAGCATCAACTAATAGTTCCAAAGCATTGCGTAACTCTTTTTGCGCATTAGCATCAGCGGTTTCAGGATGTGTTGATTGATACTCTTTCATCAACTGATCAATATAAATATTAGGTTGAATGATTTGATCACGTTGCTTGTTTATTTCAAATTGTTCTAATCGCAGATCGGCAATTTTATCAGGCAGATTATTAATAAATATACCATCGGGTAAATCAACTTGCTCTTCAAACAGAATACGTGACAGTAATAAACTGCCTTTAAGCACATCAATTTGTTCTTTTAAATTACGTTCAGATTGAATAGCTCTATCTAAGCGATTCTTGACTAGTAAGCTATGGCGATTTAAATCATTATTATTTTGCGTGGTAACAATCAACTTATCGCTAAGCTGTTTATTGATTTCTGTTTGTGCCAAATAAAATGGATCATTATTAATGATCTGATTCTCAAGCCCTGTACTTTGAGCTTCTTTGGCAGTTTCCTCTGAGCTATCTAAGCGTTTATCATTGATAGCATCCTGAAGTAATTGAGCATGCTCTTGTGAAAGGTCGATATAAGCAGAACTATAATCTCGCTGTAGTTGCAATAAGCTTTGCAGTTGCACATTTGATTGGAGAGTTCGCTTTTGAAAATTATTTTGTTGTTGAAGATAATATTGTTCTAATTGCAACAGTTGCACTGCCGAAGTACGCATTTGTGCTTTATCAGCACTGCTTTTATTCAACAAGGTTCTTATTTGTTGCAGTCTTTCTGAATTGCTAAATAAAACAGATTGCGCCCTTTCAGGTTGTGTTTGTAATACAATAAGCTCATTACTGTAGTTGGCTAAATCATCTTGAGATTTTTGTAATGACTGTAATACCGTTTCAAGTTGAGATTCTAATGTTGCAAGCGGTAAAGCCTCTAATGATTTTTTATAATCGTCAGCTTCTTTATTAGCGACTTTTTGTTTTAATTGATCGAGTTGATATTGAGTACTACGCAATTTTTCTGGTAATTGATCGACTGTTTTATTGTAGCTTGTCGATTTTTTTTCTAATTGTTGAATATCATCAAGTAATAAAAGCGATTGCTCGAGATCAGCAATAGTTAATTTATCTTCTGCACTTAACTCACTGCGCTTATTTAATAAATTAAGCTGGTTTTGAATGCTTTCTTGAGTCGGTAAATTACTCGATACCGCGGCTAAAACAGCGGTAATGGAAAGGCTCCAAAGAATAAAGACAATAATCGAGGCTGTAATAACCGTCTTTATTTGACTATTAAATTGAGAAAAAAGAGTTTTTGTACACATGGTTAAGCAACTTGTTCAATTAATATTGAAAAACTGTCTCTTAGTATAATCCAATTGCTTTAAATTGGCAGTGTAAACAGAACAAGTTGCTTGGGATGTTTCTCGCCTGAGAAAACGAAATAGTGATCAGAAAGTCAGGATTTTATCGGCATCTAGTGTCCACTGCGCTAAATCAACTAAAGTTCCTAATTCTGCACCATCAACAAGTGGTAAATCACTGATACCACGGGTGTCTGTACAGGTTTTACATAACTTAACAGGCACATTTTGCGCTGTTAAAATTTCCAGCATTTGCTGTAAGTTGTAGCCTTCTTTAGGTTGTTGACGAGCTAAAGCCCCAGTCACAGCATCAGACATTAAAAAAATATTTAATTGAGTTTCTGGATGCTGTTCTTTTAATGTAATCGATAAACGCAGTGCGTTAAATAATGATTCATTGCCATAAGCTGCACCATTAGCAATAACTAACACCTTACTCATGAATGTCTTCCTTTTGTTTAAAAATAAATTAAGAGGTCGCAGATATTCTCATATTTGCACTGTGCTTTATCATATCAATAAAGCTATCAACCAAATATTGACTTTCATCTTTGATAGAAAAACTTTCTGGTGAAAATAACCAATTTTCGGCAAGACCTGTCATCATGGCTCTTAACATAATGGCGGCTCTTCTTAAATTAAGGTCCGTAGGAAGCTGTTTTTTTTCAATACAACGAGATAAAGACTGTTCTATTCTAGAGTGATCCGCTGCACACAATTCTCTGCGAATTTCAACAATTGGTGTCATTTCACCGACAAATTCGCATTTATGGAAATATATTTCTAAAAGTGCATTATGTTTGGGATCTTCGACAATTGATGTCAATATGTAAATAAGCAATTCTCTTAATACAAATAGTGGATCATCTGGGTATTTTGATTGATACTCTATTTCTAAAGATTCTATTTTTAAGTCGGTGAGTTCGCACGCTTCAGTAAATAAATCCACTTTATTTTTAAAGTGCCAATATATTGCGCCACGGGTAACACCTGCCGCGGCTGCAATATCTGAAAGTGATGTGGCAGAAACGCCTTGCACAGTAAACAGCCTAAGTGCAGCATCAATAATCTGCTGTTTTGTTTCTTGTGCCTGCCGTTTAGTTTTTCGTGCCATTAATCCTCGATTTTGACTGAAGTTAATTTACATACATTCATGTATGTTTGTACTATACATCGCAATCAATCATCAACTTAATTATTTTTATCCCGGGAAACAACGTTTGAATAGAGGTTTTCTTATGCGAAAAAACAGAGGGGTTTTGCCTCTGGCTCTGTTAGTGCTATCAGGCAGCTTGGTTCTTGCTGGATGTGACGACAAAGCTAAACAGTCTGCTGGAGGTCCACCTCCTGCACCCGCTGTAGGTGTTGTGACGTTAGGAGCGCAAGCTCTGACAATCACTACTGATTTACCAGGTCGTACATCAGCCTTCCGTATTGCTGAGGTTCGCCCTCAAGTTAGCGGCATTATTTTAAAGCGTAACTATACAGAAGGTAGCTATGTAGAAGCAGGTACATCACTGTATCAAATCGACCCAGCTCTTTTTGAAGCAACGTTAAATAGTGCGCAAGCTGAATTATCAAAAGCGAAAGCAAATGCTGAAATTGCTCGCCTCACTGTAGAGCGTTATAAACCGCTACTAGGTACAAATTACGTCAGTAAACAAGATTTTGATGCCGCAACATCACAATATGCACAAGCGGCTGCCGCAGTTAAAGCAGCAGAAGCAGCAGTGACAAGCGCAAAAATCAATCTTGAATACACCAAAGTAACATCACCAATTTCAGGTCGTTCAGGCAAATCAACCGTAACTGAAGGCGCTTTAGTCGCCCAAGGTCAACAAGTTGCACTGACAACAATTCAGCAAATCGATCCGATTTATGTCGATGTGACACAATCGAGCGAAGATTATCTGAAATTAAAAAATGAAATTGAAAGCGGCATTATTCGTCAAGAACAAGGTAAACCTGTTGTTCATTTAACACTGACGAATGGGCAAGCTTACGCACAGAAAGGGCATTTAGAATTTTCTGATGTGACTGTTGATGAAACAACAGGCTCAATTACAATGCGCGCTATCGTACCTAACCCGAATGGGGAATTACTACCAGGTATGTTTGTTCGTACTAAGTTAGAGAATGGTATTCGTCAAAATGCAGTTTTGATCCCACAACAAGCCGTTATTCGTACAGCGCGTGGTGAAGCGACAACAATGGTTGTAAATAAAGACAATGTTGTTGAAGTTCGTACCATTGAAGTGTCACAAGCTGTTGGTAATAAATGGCTCGTTAATAGTGGTGTTCAGGCTGGTGAGCGCGTTATCGTTTCTGGATTGCAAAAAGCAAAACCAAAAATGACAGTAACGGCTCAAGAAGAGAATTTAGATGCGAAGCCATCACCTGAACAAACTGAGCCAGCTAAGAATCCTCAATAAGGAGTCGGTGATCCATGCCTAAGTTTTTTATAGATAGACCGATATTTGCGTGGGTAATTGCGATAATTACCATGCTCGCAGGTCTTCTGGCACTCATCAAACTGCCTGTTGCCCAGTATCCAACGATTGCACCGCCAGCGATTTCTATCTCTGCGGTTTATCCTGGTGCTGACGCCACCACTGTGCAGAATACTGTTACCCAAGTTATCGAACAGAATATGAATGGTATCGATAACATGGTGTATATGTCTGCGACCAGTGACTCAGCTGGTATGATGAATATCACTCTGACCTTTGAAGCAGGTACTGATCCTGATATCGCGCAAGTACAGGTGCAGAATAAACTGCAACTTGCCATGCCGTTATTACCTCAGGAAGTGCAACAACAAGGGATTAGTGTTGATAAATCCTCAAGTTCATTCTTGATGGTTGCGGGTTTCATCTCAAATGACGGCTCAATGTCACAAGATGATATCGCAGACTATGTGGGTGCAACGATTAAAGACCCATTAAGCCGTGTAACCGGCGTGGGTGAAACCCAGTTATTTGGTACTCAATACGCGATGCGTATTTGGTTAGACCCAGATAAACTGGTGAAATACAACATGACCACACTTGATGTTATCGGTGCGATTAGAGCACAGAATAACCAAGTGGCCGCAGGTCAATTAGGGGGTACACCTCCCGTTCCTGGCCAGCGTTTAAACGTATCTATTATTGCTCAAACTCGACTCAATACCGCAGAGCAATTTGGCGATATCCTGATGAAGGTTAACACCGACGGTTCACAGGTTAAGCTAAAAGATCTTGGTATAGTTGAAATGGGTGCTGAAAGCTACAGCACTATTGCTCGCTTTAATGGCCTACCCGCTTCTGGTATTGGTATTAAATTAGCAACAGGTGCTAACGCATTAGATACAGCAACCGCGGTACGTGCAGCATTGGCTGAAATGGAGCCATTCTTCCCTGCGGGATTAGAAGTTGTTTATCCTTACGATACAACGCCATTCGTTAAGATCTCTATTTTCGAAGTGGTAAAAACGCTGATTGAAGCAATTATGCTGGTATTCGTAGTAATGTATCTGTTCTTACAGAACTTCCGTGCTACGTTAATCCCAACAATTGCAGTACCCGTTGTATTGTTAGGAACCTTCGCCATACTTTCGGCGTTTGGTTATTCGATAAATACCTTAACGATGTTCGCGATGGTACTTGCCATCGGGCTTCTGGTGGATGATGCCATCGTTGTGGTAGAAAACGTCGAACGTGTTATGCAAGAAGAAGGCTTATCGCCTAAAGAAGCAACACGTAAATCCATGGGACAAATCCAAAGTGCGCTGGTCGGTATCGCCCTAGTACTTTCTGCGGTATTTATTCCAATGGCATTCTTTGGTGGTTCAACAGGTGCAATCTATCGCCAGTTCTCTATCACCATCGTATCAGCAATGGTTCTGTCTGTTTTCGTTGCGTTGATTTTAACACCAGCACTTTGTGCAACGATGTTAAAACCTGTACCGAAAGGCAGTCACGGTGTGCAAACAGGTTTCTTTGGTTGGTTTAACCGTACCTTTGAAAAGAGTAGCCACCACTATACTGACAGTGTATCCCGCACTCTTCGTGGTACAGGTCGTTACTTACTAATTTACGTTTTATTAGTCGCAGGTATGGCGTTAATGTTTATTCGCTTACCAGCATCGTTCTTACCTGAAGAAGACCAAGGTGTATTACTGACAATGGTTCAGTTGCCTGCGGGTTCAACACAAGAACAAACACAAGACGTACTAGAAAGAGTAAACGACTACTTCAATACTGATGAGAAAGAACTCGTTAAATCGGTCTTTACCGTAAGTGGCTTCGGCTTCGGTGGTCAAGGCCAAAATATGGGTCTGGTCTTCGTTGTATTGAATGATTGGGATGAACGAAAAGCAGATGAAGACAAAGTTCCCGCAATTGTAGGACGTGCCAATAAGGCATTATCCCAAATTAAGGAAGCCTTTGTTTACTCATTTAACATTCCAGCGATTGTTGAGTTAGGCTCTGCGGGTGGTTTCGAATTCGAGTTAGTGGATAAAGCTAACCTCGGTCACGAAAAACTCATGGAAGCTCGAAATCAATTACTAGGAATGGCAGCGCAACAGCCTCAAATGTTAACGGGTGTGCGTCCTAATGGTCAGGAAGATACTTCACAGTATCGTCTGTATATCGACCTAGAAAAAGCACAAGCTCAAGGTGTTGCAATCAGTGATATCTATTCAACATTAGGTACGATGTTTGGTGGTAGCTATGTAAACGACTTTATCGACCGTGGTCGTGTTAAGAAAGTTTACGTTCAAGCTGAATCACAATACCGTATGTTGCCACAAGATATCGGTAATCTTTATGTTCGTAACAATGTCGGTCAGATGGTTCCATTCTCATCGTTCATTGACACAAGTAAAGATCCTTGGTTATACGGCTCTCCTCGTTTAGAGCGTTATAACGGTTTACCAGCAGTTCAAATTCAAGGTAGTGCAACACCAGGCCAAAGTAGTGGTGATGCAATGCTTATGATGGAAGATCTCGCAAGTAAACTACCAAGCGGTATCGGTTATGAATGGACAGGAATGTCATATCAAGAACGTTTATCTGGTAACCAAGCGCCTGCGCTGTATACCATTTCCTTGATAGTTGTATTCCTTTGTCTTGCTGCTCTTTATGAGAGCTGGTCAGTACCATTCTCCGTTATGTTAGTCGTTCCACTGGGTGTTATTGGTGCTCTTGCATTAACATCAATAAGAGGCCTTGAAAACGACGTTTACTTTAAGGTTGGGCTCTTAACAACCATTGGGTTATCGGCGAAAAACGCAATCTTGATTGTTGAATTCGCCAAAGACTTGATGGAGAAAGAAGGTAAAGGACTCATAGAAGCAACGTTAGACTCTGTTAGAATGCGTCTACGTCCAATTCTAATGACTTCACTTGCCTTTATGTTAGGGGTTATTCCTCTAGTATTAAGTAACGGTGCAGGTTCTGGTGCTCAGAACTCAGTAGGTACAGGTGTATTCGGTGGTATGATTGCCGCAACCTCTCTTGCTATCTACTTTGTTCCTATTTTCTTCGTCGTGATCCGTAGACGATTTGCGAAGAAAAATGAAGATTTAGAGCATCCAAATCATTCACACTAATTTGAATGAATTTGAGTAGTAATGCCAAAAAGGTCGCGAAAGCGACCTTTTTCTTTATCTATTGATGCAATATCTATTGATACACTGTTTTAAATGAAAACTTATCTCATTATATTATTTTTAGAAAATATCTCTTTAATCAATAAATTCATTTTATTTTTTTTCTTATATATGACTTTTTGTCAAAATTAAGCAGTTCTGTTATTTATAAATAACAACGATAATTATGCCTCATTTACACGCTTAAACATTTAAAATATAATAAAAACAAATAAAATCACCAAGTTAAGAGAAATGCTCTTTAATCGGGGTTTCTTGATTTTTACGAAAATAGACAAAATTCTGTTGTTCAGATAGTGACTTATGCAATAATAGTGCTATATTAAGCAAAGAAATACTTATTGTATAAGTTTTAAACTCATTCGTGTGCAATTGAGTGTTTAGTGTTGTCTTTCGATATGCTATTACTTTGTTAGAAATAATAAATATAATTATTAAACTCTTTTAGCATACGAGTAAATATAAACACTCATTTTCAAGTTTATGTTTTTTATTAATCCATTAATGAATTATGTGATGTATCCCGTTAATAAGTTCAACTTTAAGTATTTATCATTATTAATGAATATTTTCTATTAATTCAATTACGATATGTTATGGACGAATATTCACCAGAAAAAGTAGATTTAGCCGAATTGTCGTTTTTGTGCGAAGAGCTATTACAGCAAGCTTTAGGCTCATTAGATAAAGGAAGCACAATTTGGCACAACGATCTGAGTAGCACAAAAAGCGTTGACCTTAATGTTCTAATTGAACACATTATGGACTTTAGTTGGAAATTTAAGATTAAACACCCAGATAAACATGTAATTAATACGCTTATAGAAGAGTACCTTGAAGAGACTTATCGTTTATTTGGTAATACATCAATTTCTTACTCAGATATCAATAATTGGAAAGAGTTAAACCAGTCACTTTTAGCTCTCATTGCCAAAAACCCAAAAAGTTATATTAAGTAATTTTAATTATCTATAGTTTTATTTTAATAATAGAGAAAAGACAACATGACTAAGACAGACTATCTAATGCGTTTAAGAAAATGTACTTCAATCGAAACATTAGAACGTGTGATTGAAAAAAACAAATATGAACTCTCTGATGATGAACTGGAGCTGTTTTATTCAGCAGCAGACCACCGTTTAGCAGAACTCACAATGAATAAGCTATATGATAAAATTCCAGCGTCTGTTTGGAAATTTGTAAGATAATCTAATTCTATTTAATTGCCTTAGTTTTATTTTTGCTATTTTTATTTTTTATAGTAGTAGGGTTATTAGTTCTTAATTTAGATATCGTTTTATTCACGTTTTCTTATCAGTAGAATGATTACACACCATCATGCCGTTGACTTATTACGGCATGACTGCACTGCTTTACTCAAATATTCCTTTCATTTATAAATACGACCGTAAATTTTCCAATAATAAATTGATACATTAAGCATACTATTTTCTATTCAATAATATTGACTCTTAAACCCAAAGAAAACAGCGCTCAAAAAACACGTATGGAGAGTAAAAATATAAGGGGAAATAACAATCTTAGAAGATAATAATTATGAAAGATTAGATATTATGAAAGGCTAAAAATTGGGTGGGGCCTTGCCAGCGACATCCCGGCACACACGACACCTGCCATGGCTGCTTCCTTCCGGACCTGACCGAGTTAACAAGTTAGCGTTGCGGGAGAACCAACAAGACCCCATAGATTGTCTTATTGCTAAGACGTCACGCATTATGTTTTAAACTGATCCAAATAGCAAGGAAAGTGAGCCTAAGTGATGATTAATTACCCAAATCTACACTCGCTGATTATTCAATTGCCTTTAACGCTCTTTTTGCCTCCCATAAATTCATCAGAGAGTATTCAATAAGTGGGTAAACCATAATCTCATCAACTCTGTTTATTTATCATTAAATTGCTATCTAAGATAAAAAGGGAGATTATTTTTTATCTTCTTAGGATTGTATATAATCAACTTTATAAAAAATAACCAGATCTAATGATACAGGTACACTATGAGTCAAGCATTGAAAGATCTCATCAATTTGATGGCACTTGAAAAAATAGAAGAAGGTCTATTTAGAGGTCAAAGCGAAGATCTAGGATTACCTCAAGTTTTTGGTGGGCAAGTTGTAGGACAAGCACTATACGCTGCAAAACAGACTATTGCAGATAACCGCTATATCAACTCATTTCATAGCTACTTTTTACGTCCTGGTGATAGCCATAAGCCTATTGTTTATGATGTGGAATTTATCCGTGATGGCGGTTCATTTAGTACTCGTAGAGTCAGCGCTATTCAGCATGGCAAACCTATTTTTTATATGACCGTTTCTTTTCAAGAATTTGAAGAAGGTTTTGAACATCAAGATATAATGCCTGATGTTCCTTTTCCAAATGAACTTATCTCACAACATGAGATTTTAAAGAAATTAGCACCCAAATTACCCGAGCCGATTAAATCTTTAGCACTACGAGAAACACCTTTTGAAGCGCGTCCAGTGCAATATTTTAGCCCTTTTGGCTACTCTAAAGCGCCTGCTGAACGCTATGTTTGGTATCGTAGTCGTGGTGAAATGCCATCAGATCCTTTCTTGCATCAATACTTGCTTGGTTATGTTTCTGATTTTGATTTTTTACCAACCGCTCTCCAACCTTATGGCTTAGGTTTTATGGATACAAGTCTGCAGGTCGCTACGATTGACCATTCTATGTGGTTTCATCGCCCATTCCGTGTAGATGATTGGTTACTTTATGTAATTGAAAGCCCTTCAGCATCAGGCGGTAGAGGATTTGTGAGAGGTAAATTCTTTAATACAAATGGTCAACTAGTAGCGTCTTCTGTTCAAGAAGGGGTTATTCGCCAAAAACGTACTAAACATTCAAAATAATATCTTGGCATATTCCCCCCTCAAACGAGGGGGAATAGACAATTATTGTTGATAAGCTCTTTCACCATGAGTTGTTAAATCTAATCCATCATGCTCTTCCTCTTCTGAAACACGTAAACCCACCAGCTTATCAGCGATTTTAAAACTTATATAAGCGACAACACCAGACCAAATCACGGTGATCACAACACTCATTAATTGAATTAAAACTTGTTTACTGAGTGTCATACCATCGCTATATCCCACTCCACCTAAGAATGAAGCCGTAAACACCCCGGTTAATAAGCAACCTGCAATACCACAAGTACCGTGGATACCGAAAACATCACAAACATCATCCGCTTTTAGCCAGCGCTTTAAAACAACAACGCCCCAAAGCCCGATAATGCCCCCCATTACACCGATAAATAAAGCCCCCATCACTCCGACCGTGCCAGCAGCAGGTGTAATCGCCACTAATCCAGCAATACAACCAGAACAACTCCCTAGCATGGAAGGTTTTCCTCTGGTGATCCATTCTGATGCCGTCCAAGAAAGTACAGCGCCTGCGGTTGCAATTACTGTATTTAGAAATGCTAAAGCCGCAATCGCATTTGCACTACCAGCAGAGCCTGCATTAAAACCAAACCAACCAATATAGAGTACCGCGGTGCCTGTGAAGACCATTGGTAAATTATGAGGTTTAAGCGCTGTATGCTGACTATCACGTCGCTTACCAAGTAAGTAAGCACCAACAAGAGCCGCAATAGCCGCATTAATATGCACGACAGTTCCCCCTGCAAAATCTAATGCACCATCATCGATTAACCAACCACCTTCTCCCCATACCATATGCGCAATAGGGATATAAGAAAACGTAAACCAAATAACCGTGAAAATAAGCAGTGCGGAAAAACGGACTCGCTCACCTAATGCACCAACAATCAATGCAACAGTGATAACAGCAAAAGATCCTTGAAAAGCAATATGTACATACTGATTAATTGAACCAGAGAGTGAATCTAGTGATACGTTATTCAAAAAAGTAAGTGACCACCCACCCCAAATTTTATTACCTGCGGTAAATGCCAGACTGTAGCCAAATATAACCCAAAGAATAACTACAACACTGAAGATCATCATCACTTGCGTGATCAAAGAAAGTACGTTTTTCCCTCTTAATAAGCCGCCATAGAACAGAGCAATACCAGGTATAGTCATAAAAAAGACCAAAGCAGTACATATCAACATAAAACCATTATCAGCTTTATCAACAATCACTGTTTCAGTCGCAAATACAGATGAAGAAAAGTGTGTAAGCACTAACATTAATAACAAAGAAAGTAAGCGTTTCATCGAATATCTCCTTTAAAGTGCTTCATCACCAGACTCGCCAGTACGAATACGGACTGCCTGCAATAATTCCAAAACAAAAATTTTTCCATCTCCTACCTTCCCTGTATCAGTCGCTTGCATAATCACTTGCATAACTGACTCAAGTTGCTCATCGCAAATAGCGAGTTCTATTTTTACTTTGGGGAGAAAATTAACTTCGTATTCTGCGCCTCTATAAAGCTCTGCATGCCCTTTTTGTCGTCCATAACCTTTTACTTCACTGATTGTCATTCCCTTTATACCTAACTCAGAAAGCGACTCTCTTACCTCTTCTAATTTAAATGGCTTAATAATGGCGATGATATATTTCATATAAACCTCGTCGATATTTGAAAGAACCAAGCAAATATAGAAAAGCAAAAGGCATGCCATTATTTAATCAATTGATATTTAAATAGAAATTTAATTATTGAAATAGTTAAAATGAAAAAACTCACCGAGTTGGTGCAAAAATACGGCTGCTATTTTGATAAAAGCGAGATAATGAGGAAATAAAAAAAGACACATACATAAAGATGATGTGCCCTCTAAAATTATATTTTTTATTTAAGGTTATTATTCTACTTCAACAGGTTCTTGTTCTTGTAAAGACTCTCTGACTTGCTGTAATTGATACATATTATAATATCGACCTTTTTGTGAAAGTAACTTAGCATGATCACCCTGTTCAACAATTGCACCACGATGAAGCACCACAATCTCATTGGCTTCAATAATAGTGGAAAGTCGATGAGCAATAACAATCAGTGTTGTTTTTTCCCTAACTACTTTTAACGCCTTCTGTATGGCTTGTTCTGTTCCTGAATCAATATTTGCTGTTGCCTCGTCCAAAATAAGAATACGAGGAGGTATTAATAATACACGCGCCAATGCAAGTAATTGTTTTTGTCCAGCGGATAAGCGGCTACCTTGCTCACCGAGTTCTGTTTGTAGTCCTTCAGGTAAGGCTTTAGCCCATTGATCAAGTTGAACTGTTTCTAATACCTGCCATAAATGTGACTCATCACATTCACGCCCTAACGTAATGTTGTCATGCAGTGAACCTGATAATAAAACGGGATCTTGCTGCACCATTGCAATACCACTGCGTAATGCAGTATGAGAATAGTCCTCTAAAGGTTGCCCATCTAAATGGATATTTCCTTTTTGCCAAGGGTAATTTCCCATTAATAAACTTGCTAGAGTGCTTTTGCCACTCCCTGTATGCCCAACGAATGCGACAAAATGACGAGCAGGAATAGTTAAATTGATATCTTTTAATACCCATTGCTCATCACGATACGCAAACCAAAGAGAGTTAACATCGATATTACCTTGAGTGATGGAATGTGATGATGAACCGTAGTGCTGTAAAGGCGCATCCATCAGTTCAAAAACACGCTCACCAGAGACTACCGCCTGTTGCAAAATCGATTGCTGAGATGTCAATGTGATCAAGGGTTCATTTAATCGACCTAAATAACTAATAAACGCATAAATAACCCCAACACCAATAACTGCACTGCCCTGATACCCAAACAACATTAATAAGCCACACAGAACCAACGCAGAGAGCATACTTAATAAAGGACGTAATAACAGACCATCCAGTTTTAACGCTTTCATACGTGCTTGGTAATGTTGCCAACTGTCATCTGACATTCTTTCACCAAATCGAGCTTGCTGCCTAAATTGCTGAATAACTGACATGCCATTGATAACTTCGTGGAAACCATCATTTATATTGGCTAAAAAGTGGCGCACATTGCGAACTATTGGCGTGCTTAGTCGCTGATAAAGCATCATCACACCTATCACCGCAGGAAATATCATCATTGCAACAAGCGCCATTTGCCATTCTAATAAAAACATAGCTATCAGCATTACAACCACTAAAGCAATTGCTCGGAATAATGTCGGCAAAACGTTCACGAACAAATCTTTAATCGTCTCTGTATCATTTGTTACACGAGAAATTAACTGCCCCACAGGCTGATTATCAAAAGCACTTAATGGCTGTTTTAGAGCCGCACTCATTACATCAGTACGTAATTGTTGTACAACCCCAACAGCGGCATGATTAAACACAATGGCCTGATAATAGTGAAGTGTAGCGGCGATCACCTGCAAAAGAATAAAAGCCAATGCTAGACCTAATGATGACATTAATTCCACATTATTCGTGGCAACTTTTGCATCAATAAAATAGCCAACAATTAATGGCCCCCCCACTTCTGCAACGGCGGCTATCCACAACATAATGACACCCCATGCCATTGATTTTCGGTAGGTTTTACCATAAGTCAAAAGACGCTTTAATGTAGGCAATAGCGCTTTAACGGATTTATTTTTATTCATCGTCATCCAGCGCGGCCTCTAATTGCTGATAATGGTACATATCTTGATACCAACCTGGTATTGAAATTAATTGCTGATGTGTACCTTGCTCTATAATCTCACCTTGTTTTAAGACTAAGATATTCGTAGCACCAACTAATGCAGATAAGCGATGAGCGCTGATAATTAATGTTCTATCTTTTCGCCATTGTGACAAATTTTGTAGGATTTGATATTCAGTTTGTCCATCAACAGCAGATAATGCGTCATCTAATAATAAAATTTCGGCATCCAATAATAGTGCTCGGGCAATAGAAATACGCTGTTTTTGTCCACCAGATAACATCACACCTTTTTCACCTACCTGTGTTTGATACCCTTCAGGTAAGCGTAAAATATCCTCGTGAATATTTGCCAATTTCGCAACAGACTCTATTTCTTCTTTTGTCGCATCAGGACGACCTAAGGCAATATTTCCCGCGATGGTGTCTGAAAATAAGAAGGGGGTTTGATTAACAACAGCCAATCGTGCTCGCCATTCATCTAGTTTCAATTGATAAATAGGAACTGATTGAAAACAAATTTCACCTTCAGTGACATCGTAAAGTCGTTGAATGGCACTAAGTAATGTACTTTTACCACTTCCTGTCACACCACAAATACCTAGCATTTCACCCGGTGATAATGTGAAATGAATGTTTTTCAGTGTTTGTGTCGTTTGTTCGGGATATTGGAAACGTTTGATATTAACAGATAAGACTCCTCGACCTTGCTTTGGTGATAATTCACCATCAACCATATCGAGTTTTTCATCCAATAAACTATTAATTCGACTATAAGCAGCGCTGCCACGCTCAACAATATTGAACATCCATGCTAAAGCCAGCATTGGCCAGATCATTTGCCCCAAATACATCACAAAGCTGGTTAATTCACCCAATGTCATTCTGCCATTAATAACAAAATAGCTGCCACCAGCAACAGCGAGTAAATTAGCAAAACCAATAGCCATAAAAATAGTAGGATCAAATAGCGCATCAATTCTTGCAACGCGCATATTTTGTCGTCCAGTTTCTTTTGCCACATCATCAAAACGGGAGGCATGCTGTTGCTCTAGTCCGAATGATTTGATCATACGAATACTACTCAAGCTTTCTTGTGCTTGATTATTAAGTGAAGAGAAAAGTGCCTGTGCGGTTTTAAAGCGACTATGTAATTTATCGCCATATCGCTTAATCAAAATTGCCATGATTGGCATAGGTAATAATGAAATCAGCGTCAGTTCCCAACTTAACTGAATACTCATCATGACAAGCACAGCAAGCCCCATAACCATAGAGTCCACTAAGGTCAGTACACCTTCACCCGCAGCAAAAACCACTTTATCAACATCATTGGTGGTACGTGCAATTAAATCGCCTGTGCGATAACGATGATAAAATGAAGAAGATTGTTGATTAAGTTGTTGATAAATTTGCATCCGAAGTTTTATTGCTAATTGATAAGATGCACCAAATAACCAAAGACGCCAAAAATAACGTAAAAGATAAACCGCGAGGGCAATTAATACCATCACGCCAATCCAGTTGATCACTTGGCTAAACGTCAGACTATGGTTATCGACACCATCCACAATGATCCCAACAATCTTTGGAGGGATCACCTGTAATACTGCGATAACCATCAATAAGAAAATGGCACCTACATAACGACGCCATTCACTGAGAAAATACCAACTGAGCTGTGAAAATAGAGCCACGCCTTAAATCCTAAGGTTATACAAAAAATAAAAGTGCCAGTTGGTAAAGATGAACCTTATTCAGGTATCGGCATTGCCGTTGTGTATTTAATTTTTTCCATTGCGAAGTTAGAAGTCACATCAATAAGACCCGGTACGCCATTAACCATACGCTTATAAAATAGGTCGTAACTTTTCATGTCTACTACTTCAACATGCATTAGATAATCACACTCACCCGCCATTCGATAGAATGTCAGTACTTCTGGCATTTGCTTAACAAATGAAACAAACTGTTCGTACCATTCGCTATTATGTTGCTGTGTTCTAATCATAACAATAACTGTTAGACCTAGCCCGATTTTTTCACTATCAAGCAGCGCAACGCGCTTACGAATATACCCTTCATCCTCTAGTCTTTTCAATCGTTTCCAGCAAGGTGTTGAGGTTAGGTTAACAGCCTCAGCCAAAGTATTCAGTGAGAGGCTTGAATCTTCCTGTAACAGCGCTAATAGTTTACGGTCAATCTTATCTAACATAGATACTCCTTCAAAATATGCCCCTACAAAAAATAATGATAACCTGCCCCTTACTATAAGAGTAATCATCTAATGATAAATCGGTAATAAATTGCCATAATATATGTACTTTTATGCGTACTAATCCTTATAGAAATTCAATATTCAGGAGTATTCTGATGAAAAAAACGGTCGTTGTCTTTAGTGGTGGACAAGATTCGACAACCTGCCTTATTCAAGCGTTGGAAGAGTACGATGAAGTACATTGCATTACATTTAATTATGGGCAACGCCATAAAGAAGAAATTGAGGTAGCACAAAAAGTTAGTCAATTACTAGGTGCAACCGCTCATAAAGTTTTAGATGTAAGTTTACTCAACGAACTCGCCATCAGTAGCTTAACTCGAGACAATATTCCTGTTCCTGATTTCAAAGAAAGTGAAGAAAGTGATATTCCTAGTACCTTCGTACCAGGTAGAAATATCCTTTTCCTCACTTTGGCTGCAATTTACGCTTATCAAATTGGTGCAGAGAGTGTCATCACTGGTGTTTGTGAGACAGATTTTTCTGGTTACCCTGATTGTCGTGATGAATTTGTAAAAGCTCTGAATCATGCTGTCAGCTTAGGTATTGCTCGTGATATTCAATTTATCACGCCATTAATGTGGCTAGATAAAGCCGAAACGTGGGCTCTCGCTGATTACTATAAAAAGTTAGATTTCGTTCGTCATGAAACTTTAACTTGCTATAACGGTATTCAGGGGGATGGCTGTGGTGAATGCGCAGCTTGTCATTTAAGACAACGCGGATTAAACACCTACTTAGCCGATAAAACACCAATTATGCAGACAATGAAACAGAAAGTGGGTCTTAAATAATCATTGGAATTACCTTATTAATTATCACTGCTGCCTGCCATTCTATTCACTTATGCAGTGATAATTCATCAAACATTATCACTGCATTAAATTATCTTAGATTAGCCTGAAAGCATTTAATAAGAGCTCTCTAATACTCTCTTTGTGTATTAGGAAGATTGGCGTACATATTCAAGCTTCTCTCTTAACTGTTCTGTTAATGTCAGTGCTTTTTTGGTATTGATATCAACAAGAACAAAAGTAATTAATGCATCAGAGATAAGCGCACCGTCTTTTTTTCTCACAATCTTTTGAGAAAGTACGCCACTTTTAATTCCCACTTCAGCAACATCACAATCAATAAGCAGCTCATCACCTAAACTTGCAGGTAAGCGATAATTGATATTGATATTAGCAACCACTAATGCCAAGCCATTGCGCTTAAACCAATCAAAATCTAAATGTTGCTCAATCCAATCCCATCGAGCTTGTTCTAAAAACTCAAGGTAACGCGCATTATTCACATGTTCAAAAACATCTAAATGAAAGCCATAAACTTTAATTAACGTACTCATATCAATTGATTACCTCTTGATTATTCTAATAAACTTTTTATAAAGTTTTTTTGCGATACCATAAATATAGCCAAGAAAATAAATTTAGTAATTTCTGATATAGGTTTATCTTGTTTTCTTTTAACAAAGAAAACGCTAAGAAAACGTGTTTCTCTTATCAAAATAAAAATCAAAGAGAAACACGGAGATTTTCAATCAGTATTCACGTTTCTGCTATCACTTATACTCAACATCGTATAAGAATGAATACCTTAATTAATAACGATAAAATCACGATTTTGATCAACTAACTTCATACCAATTCCAAAAACTTTTTCAAGTTCATCAATAGAGGTAAAACGCCCTAACTGTTCGCGGTAATCAATAATGGCTTGCGCTTTCGCTTTTCCGATCCCTTTTAATCCCATTAGTTCATCTACTGTTGCTGTATTTAAATTAACTTTACCTTCTGCACTGGCTTTGTTTTCTTTAGCATCACGAGCAACAGATGAGTGAGTTTCAATAGAAACTGTTGGTGTTGAAGCAGGTGTTTCTTCTGCATAAGAGAAAGGAGAAAGCCCTAATCCCAAGGCAAGACAGATAGAAGCCATAAAACCTGACAACATTTTTTTATCCATTTTCATAATCATAATTTCCTTTTATTCAATAATTTTAAATTCAATAGCAAACAGAGATTTCTGAATGCAGAAAAAGAATGCCAATATACTGATAAATCATCAATTGTATAAAAAGAGAACTACGAGAAGGCAGGAAAAATAAAAATGAATAAAAGAAACATTACAAGAAATTGTCGGGCTTGCTCTCAAATATGAATTTTTCGAAAAGCGAAGCATTTGCTTCAATGATCAAGAATAGTAACCATAAAAAAACCCAGCTTTATGCTGGGTTTTCAATGCAATAACTCAAATTCGATTATTGATAATCTTTATCAAAAATTTCAATTTTAGCGTTATCTTTTAGGTCACGTAATATGAGTTGTAACGCTTCTTCGCCCATCTGAGCACGATAGAGATTAGTCATAAACTCTAACTGTTCAGATGTTGGTTTGCCGTCTGTTACGCTATCTAATTGAATAAGGACAACTTTAGTACCTGGTACATTAGTCATACCATACTCTTTTTTGCCTTCAGCTGGCTTTGGCATAGAGAAAATCGCGGTTTGTACTACATCTGTTGCAGATGAGTGAACAATGCTTTCTTCACTACCAAACGAAATGTTAGCAGCTTTCAGTGCTTCTTCGCCTTTACCTTCTTTTAATGCAGCTAAAAGTTTTTGGGCTTCTGCATTCATTGCTTGCGATGCTTTTTGCTGTTTAACCAGCATAACAACTTGATCACGTACTTTGTCTAATGGTTGGGTTGCTGAAGGCTTGTAACCTTCTACACGCACGATAAATGCACTGTCATTACCTAACGTCACCATGTCTGAATTCATGCCTGTTGGGCCATTTTCATCCACTAATGAACCACCAAAAATTAACTGGGTGAGTTTTTCATTATTTAATGGTGCAGGAACCGTATTTTCATCAAACCAATCAGTATTAACCACGGTCACGTTGCCTGCATTTGCAGCAGGAGCTAATGTGTCGTTGTCATTAGATGCAGCTTGGCTCACTTTTTGTTGTAATGCGAAGAAATCATCAATTGCTTTGTTTTCACGCATTTTTGCCAGTAAATCTGTTTTCACTTCATCAAATGGTTTTACAACAGATTGTTTGACATCATCAAGGCGGAAAATTGCGTAGCCATTGCTGATTTTAACAGGTTCAGAGATTTGACCTTTTTCTGTCAAACTTGCATTAGCAAGCTCTGGTAACTCTTGTCCAATAGTTATCCAACCTAAAGAACCATTTTGTTTCTTAGAGAAACTATCAATAGATTTTTCTTTCACTAACGAAACAAAATCAGCACCTTTTTTCAGCTCATCTTCTGCCGCTTTAGCTGCGGCTTCATCAGCTAAGACTAAGATGCTGTACTGTTTCTGTCCTGCTGCCGTGAACTCATCAATATTACTATCGTAGTAAGCCTTTGCTTCTTCATCAGTAATGTTGATCTTATTAAAATCTTTTTGAGCATTTAATTGGATATAGCTAATTTTAAATTGCTCTGGCGCGATGAACATTTGGTTATTTTGCTCATAAAACGCTTTCACTTCTTCATCAGATGCCGTTTCTTTTTCAAGGAATGGCTGAATGTCTAATGATGCTAAACGTACATTACGGCTTTGTAGCATTAATCCCGCAAATTCTTTAACTTCGCTATCTAAGGCAAAATCCGTACCTTGGATAGAAAATTTTAATTGCTGATTAATAAGGTTTTGACGAATACCTTCTGCAAAAGCATCTGCATCAATATTATTGCCTTTCAATAAATCGACATATTTTTTATTGTCAAATTTGCCGTCAGTTTGAAAGTAAGGAAGTGCAAAAATAGCATCTCTAATTTGCTGATCACCGGCTGAAATACCCAGATTTTGTGCAAATTGATCAAGTAATGCTTGGTTGATCAGTAAATCAAGCGCTTGTTGGCGAATAAGTTTCTGACCTTCTTCTGATGAAGCAAGAGCAGCAAAATTTTCACCCATATCTTGTTGTAATTGAGCACGACGTTGCTGATAAGTTTGCTCTAATTGAGAACGGCTAATTTTATATCCGTTAACTTCAGCTGCATCATTAACGCCTGAACTAAAGAGATATCCGCCCACACCAGTTAGGACGAAGGAGAGGATGATCACAGCTAATAATATCTTTATAAATGGATTATTAGCAGTGGAACGAATGTTGTCCATCATAACGAGACGAGGCTCCGTTTGGTGAAATAAAAATTATTTTTTATGGGTGTTACACGACTATTTTGAGCACAGCGAAAAGATAATATGCCCATGCTGGCTTAATATCAAAATGTCACGACACGCGACAATCATTAAAAACAGCCAGTCCCGTATTAATGCGCAGTCTTAACACGCACTTTCTATAACTAAGAAAAAACTAAACAGCATTATTTGATTCATTGATTACGATAACCATTTAACTCACCACTGAATCATTCATTGTTGTCTATTTCAGTTATAGAACAACGCGTCATTCTATCAAATGACTACTTCAGTTTCACGTCTTATCGCCAGAGAATACAAGGTTTAATCGTGATTTATAACCTAAAAAAGAAAAGCGCATCTCAAAAAGATGCGCTTCATTTTTTAATTGAGTCGTTTTCTGTTTACCCATAACGTTAAGCTAATAACAAATTGGCAGAAAATAAGTTCAACTATTATTGATTAACTGCGTCTTTTAAGCCTTTACCTGCACGGAATGCAGGAACTTTTGCAGCTTCAATTTGAATTTCTTTACCTGTTTGTGGGTTACGGCCTGTACGAGCTGCACGATCACGTACAGTGAAAGTACCGAAACCTACTAATGCTACATCATCACCTTTTTGTAAAGATTCAGTGATAGAAGCAACCAGAGCATCTACAACACGACCTGCTGCCGCTTTTGAGATATCTGCATTTGCAGCAATTTTGTCGATCAGTTGAGTTTTATTCACGCTTTCATCCCCATAATTTTATGCGTTATTTTTCACCATTAATGGCAAATTTTGCAAACGTCGTTATATCAAGCCTTTTTAGATATAGCAAGACCGATAAAACAGCATTTTTAATTAAAATCCCCATTAAATTAGCGACACAAAAAAAGGCTGGCAAGCTTTTATTACTTATCCAGCCTTTTTTTTAGCTATTATTTATGACTAATATCACTCTTTAGTGTGATTTATCAGTCACAACTTCCATGCCAAACGGCGAGTTTTGCAGGGCTAGCGATAAAACTTCCTCAATTGTTTTCACCGGGTGAATATCCAGGTCAGCAACAATATTTTCAGGAATTTCTTCTAAATCACGTTTATTTTCATCAGGGATAAGAACTGTCTTAATTCCACCACGATGTGCAGCAAGTAACTTTTCTTTCAGTCCGCCAATTGGCAAGACATGTCCGCGTAACGTAATTTCGCCCGTCATTGCAACATCAGAACGCACAGGATTACCTGTTAGGCTTGATACCAATGCAGTGCACATTGCGATACCTGCACTTGGACCATCTTTTGGTGTTGCGCCTTCAGGAACGTGTACGTGAATATCACGTTTTTCATAGAAATCGCTATTAATACCAAGTTTATCCGCACGAGCACGAACTACCGTCATTGCCGCTTGAATAGACTCTTGCATTACTTCACCTAAAGAGCCGGTGAATGTCAGCTTGCCCTTACCTGGTACACTTGCTGTTTCAATAGTCAGTAAATCACCACCAACTTCTGTCCATGCAAGTCCTGTTACCATCCCTACTCGGTTTTCTGTGTCAGCACGACCGTAATCAACTTTACGAACACCTAAGTAGTCTTTGAGATTATCTTCGTTAATCTCAATATGTTTGATTGTGCTATCCATTAGCAGTTGTTTTACTGCTTTACGGCATAATTTAGAAATTTCACGCTCTAAACTACGTACACCCGCTTCACGCGTGTAATAACGAATAATGCCCATAATTGCGCTGTCATGGATTGTCAGCTCACTTGGTTTTAACGCATTACGTTCAATCTGTTTTGGTAACAAATGTTGCTTAGCAATATTCAGTTTTTCGTCTTCGGTATAACCTGATAAACGAATAACTTCCATACGATCTAACAACGGTGCCGGTATATTCATGGAGTTAGATGTCGCCACGAACATCACATCAGACAGATCGTAATCAACTTCCAGATAATGGTCGTTAAATGCGATGTTTTGTTCTGGATCTAACACCTCTAACAGTGCAGAAGCCGGATCGCCTCGCATGTCTGATGACATTTTATCAATTTCATCTAACAGGAAAAGAGGGTTTTTAACGCCAACTTTCGCCATTTTCTGAATTAATTTGCCTGGCATAGAACCGATGTAAGTACGACGGTGACCACGGATTTCAGCTTCATCACGCACACCACCTAACGCCATACGAACATATTTACGGCCAGTTGCTTTAGCAATAGATTGACCCAGCGAGGTTTTACCCACACCTGGAGGCCCTACTAAACACAGGATTGGCCCTTTAATTTTGCTAACACGAGACTGTACCGCGAGATATTCAAGGATACGCTCTTTAACACGTTCTAAACCGTAATGGTCAGTATCAAGAACTTCTTGTGCTTTCACTAAGTCTTTTTTAACTTTGCTACGGCTATTCCAAGGAACTTGAACCATCCAATCAATATAGCTACGCACAACCGTGGCTTCTGCTGACATTGGCGACATCATTTTTAATTTCTGAAGTTCCGCTTCTGTCTTTTCTTTTGCCTCTTTTGGCATTTTAGCAGCGTCGATTTTACGTTTCAGCGATTCCATTTCATCAGGTGCATCATCCATCTCACCTAATTCTTTTTGAATAGCTTTCATTTGTTCATTGAGATAATACTCACGCTGACTCTTTTCCATCTGCTTTTTAACGCGGTTACGAATGCGTTTTTCAACTTGTAGCAGATCGATTTCTGATTCCATCATTGCCATTAAATATTCAAGGCGTTCTGTGACATCAGACATTTCAAGTACAGCTTGCTTATCTTTTAATTTCAGCGGCATATGAGAAGCAATTGTGTCTGCTAATTTCGCTGATTCTTCGATAGCATGTAATGAGGTCAATACCTCTGGCGGAATTTTTTTATTCAGCTTGATATAACCTTCAAACTGATTAATCGTTGTACGATTTAAGACTTCCTGTTCGCGCTCATCAACGGCTGGCGTTTCAAGGTATTCTGCTTTCGCCTGAAAGTATTCACCATTGTCAGATAACGTCGTAATTTTGGCACGACGAATACCTTCAACAAGCACTTTCACTGTTCCATCAGGCAGTTTTAGCATCTGTAAAACAGACGCAACTGTACCAACAGAAAAAAGATCATTAACACCTGGTTCGTCAGTAGATGCATCTTTCTGCGCAACCAGCATAATTTGTTTGTTGTCGTTCATCGCAGCTTCTAAGCAATGAATAGATTTTTCACGACCAACGAACAACGGGATCACCATATGCGGATATACAACGACATCACGTAATGGCAATACAGGTATTTCAATACGTTCTGGACGCTCAGGATTCATAGAGCTCTCTCTTCGTTTTTAGCTTAACGCTTTTACAGGTAATTTTATTCGCATGTCACCAAATAAAATTAATTCCACGGATTGTCAAAATATATAAGGGCACTTTTCTGACATTCAATAGCCTTACCCATTAAAAAAACAAAATGAGGGAAAATTCCCTCATTTTTATTGCGTTGGCGCGCCTTATCTTAAATTTCCCTCTTATTTTGAGAGAAAACTAGATAATGTCAGACAAGAGACATTGCCAAATTACGATGTATTATTCACCAGACGCTTGGTTTTCTAGCTGACTATAAATAATCAGTGGCTCAGATTTTCCATTAATAACGCCTTCATCAATGACCACTTTTTCTGCATTTTCAAATGAAGGAAGGTCATACATCGTATCAAGTAATGCTGCTTCAACAATCGAACGTAAACCACGCGCACCTGTTTTACGTACCATGGCTTTTTTCGCAATCGCAGTCAGCGCTTCCTTACGAAATTCTAAATCTACACCTTCTAATTTAAATAATGCCTGATATTGCTTAGTCAGTGCATTCTTAGGTTCTTGTAAGATTTGGATTAATGCTTCTTCGTTTAATTCGCCGAGTGTTGCAACAACAGGTAAACGACCAATAAATTCAGGGATAAGACCAAATTTAATCAGATCCTCTGGCTCAACTTGAGCTAATAATTCACCTTCGCTAGCTTTCTCTTTTTGGCTTTTAACTTCTGCACCAAAACCGATACCTGAATGTGTATTTAAACGTTGTGCGACAACTTTATCGAGCCCAGCAAATGCACCACCACAAATAAAGAGGATTTTAGAAGTATCAACTTGTAAAAACTCTTGTTGTGGGTGCTTACGCCCGCCTTGAGGAGGCACAGAAGCCACAGTGCCTTCAACTAATTTCAATAATGCTTGCTGTACACCTTCACCAGACACATCACGAGTGATTGATGGGTTTTCAGATTTACGGGTGATCTTGTCAATTTCATCAATATAAACAATACCACGTTGTGCTTTTTGCACATCGTAATCGCATTTTTGTAGCAGTTTTTGAATGATGTTTTCAACATCTTCACCCACATAACCCGCTTCTGTCAGCGTTGTGGCATCTGCCATAGTAAAAGGAACATCAAGGTAGCGTGCTAATGTTTCTGCTAATAACGTTTTACCGCTACCAGTAGGACCAATCAGCAAAATATTACTTTTTCCCAGCTCAACACCATTGGCTTTATCGCCATTACGCAGACGTTTATAGTGGTTATAAACGGCAACAGCCAAAACTTTTTTAGCCAATTCCTGACCGATAACATAGTCATCAAGGTGCTTACGGATTTCATGTGGCGTTGGCAATTCACTGCGTTCATGATGAGGCGCCAGTTCTTTTATTTCCTCACGAATGATATCAACACAAAGATCGACACATTCATCACAGATATAAACCGACGGACCAGCGATCAATTTTTTTACTTCATGCTGGCTTTTACCGCAGAAAGAGCAATACAGAAGCTTCCCTGAGCTATCTTTGCGCTTATCTGTCATCAGTCAACCTCACTTAGTTATTCTTCTTATTCAATTAATAAGAAGAAGAAAGACTTTTTACATAGAGATATTAATAGCCGTTTCCTTTGCGCGATTCTATAACAAAGGAAACGTGTTAATTCAATTGCTATTACAACGTGTAATGATTAGCTACGTTGAGTATAGACTTTATCCACTAATCCGTATTCTAACGCTTCGTTAGCGGATAAGAAACGATCACGCTCAGTGTCTCTTTCTATTTCTTCAATAGATTTACCTGTATGTTGAGCCATTAGCTCATTCATACGGGATTTTACTTTCAAAATTTCTTGAGCATGAATTTGAATATCTGTTGCTTGACCTTGGAAACCACCTAATGGTTGGTGGATCATCACACGAGAGTTAGGTAAGCAAATACGTTTACCTTTCGCACCAGCAGATAATAAGAAAGCGCCCATTGAACACGCTTGTCCCATACAAATGGTGCTCACATCTGCTTTGATATACTGCATGGTGTCATAAATAGACATACCCGCGGTAATCACGCCACCTGGTGAGTTGATATACAGGTTGATGTCTTTCTCTGGGTTTTCTGCTTCTAAAAATAGCATTTGAGCAACGATAAGATTAGCCATGTGATCTTCAACTTGGCCAGTCAGGAAAATAATACGTTCTTTTAATAAACGTGAGTAAATGTCGTAAGAACGCTCTCCTCGCGAAGTTTGCTCTATAACCATCGGCACCAGAGCCATATTAGGTGCGAATTGTTCCTGTGTGTCGTTAAATGACATGTCTGTCTCCTATTGCATTCTTATTGGTGCCAATGACAACAATTTTACTTGAGATAATTGATCATGACCATTTCTAATGATCTAATCTCTCACAAGACATTCAAGGCGCCTCGCGAGGAGTGATAAAGAGAATATAGAATTATCTGGAGATAATCGCTCAAATTTCAAGGCAAAATTTGATAAATATATACAAACTGAAAAAAACCCGTGGTAAAAACCACGGGTTTTTGCTTAAAACCGATATTCGCGGTTAAGAATTAACCCATTTGAACTTCGTTCATCAGTTCAGTGAAGTTAGTTTCTTTTTCAGTTACTTTAGCATTTGCTAAGATTTTTTCTACCGCTTGCTCTTCTAACGCAAGATTACGGATGTTATTCATCAGTTGTTCGTTCTTGTTGTAGAACTCAACAACTTCTGATGGATCTTCATAAGCTGAAGCCATTTCGTCGATCAGTGCATTCACACGGTCGTCTTCTGCTTTCAGTTCATTACTATTGATCACTTCACCTAACAGTAATCCAACGATTACACGACGTTTAGCTTGTTCTTCGAACAGTTCACGAGGTAATTGCAGAGCTTGTTTCTCGTCGCCACCAAAACGCTGAGCTGCTTGACGCTGCAGAACTTCGATTTCACTGTCAACAGCGGCTGCTGGTACGTCAACTTCGTTTGCTTTAACTAAGCCATCGATAACTTGTGATTTAACACGAGTACGGATTGCATTTTTCAGTTCACGTTCCATGTTTTTACGTACTTCAGCACGTAAACCATCAACAGAACCATCAGCAATACCAAAACGCTTGATGAACTCTTCAGTTAATTCTGGCAGTTCACGCTCTTCAACTTTTTTCAGGTTGATAGCGAATTGTGCTTTTTTACCTTTCAGGTTTTCAGCGTGGTAATCTTCTGGGAAAGTCACATCAATTGTGAATTCTTCGCCAGCTTTATGACCGATAACGCCTTCTTCGAAACCTGGGATCATACGACCTTGACCCATTGCCAGTACGAAATCTTCAGCTTTTCCGCCTTCAAATTCTTCACCGTCAATAGAACCGTTGAAATCAACAGTTACGCGATCTTCTGCTGCAACTTCGCCGTCTTTGTCTTTCCACTCTGCTTGTTGCTTACGCAGTGTTTCTAACATGTTATCAACGTCTTCGTCTTTAACAGTAACAACAGGTTTTACAACTTCAATGCTTTCCAGATCTTTCAGTTCGATTTCTGGGAAAACTTCGAATTCTACAGAGTAAACAAAGTCTTCACCTTCTTTGTATTGCTCTGGTTTGTAGTCAGGCGCGCCAACTGGGTTTACTTTGTTTTCGATGATAGCGTTAATGAAATTACGCTGCATCAGATCACCCAGAACATCATTCAGCACTGACATACCGTAACGCTGTTTAACCATTGACATTGGAACGTGACCTTTACGGAAACCATCAATGCGAACAGTTTTAGCAGCTTTTTTCAGTTCACTGTCTACAGCAGTTTGGATATCAGCGGCTGGTACGGTGATTGTGACACGACGCCCTAGGCCTTGAGTCGTTTCAACAGAAACTTGCATCTTGTTACCTCAAAATAAGTTTTAGTGCTCGGTCTACTTTAAAGGAAACTAACATGATATTGACATGTTTAGGTTTATTTTCCTTTCAGAACCGGGGCCGCCACATTTAAAAAAACGAGGATCCCTGATATCAGAAGCATCCCGAAACCTTACTGAAAATTAGACGCGACATTATAACGATCTAGAGGGGTTGAGTCGAGAAAGAGCCGTTTTATTCCTCAATTTTTTCATAAAATCGAGCAACTCACCCCTTTTTCCCTCTATAAAGAACAAAAAATACGCATCTTAGGATCTATTTACTCACGATTAACGATAAGGTTGTTAATCTTCTTGGCTTCCGCCACGACACCCAGGAGAGCGCAATGCTTTATCCTGCTGTTCATTCCATTCGCTCAAAGTAAAAGTGTGTAATGCTAATGCATGAACACCATTTTCCATTTCATGAGCTAATGTTTGGTACACATCACGATGGCGCGAAACACTACGTTTCTCATTAAAATCATCACAAACGATAATGACTTTAAAGTGGCTTTCAGAGCCTTCGGGCACATTATGGCGATGGCTTTCGTTTATTACTTGTAAAAAATGCGGTGAAAAGCGTGAAATCAGCTTATTCTCAATATCATCACGGATCATCTCTGCCCCTAATACTCTAGCCTTTATACCACGGCAAACCAAAAACAAGTCAACCAGACTATATCGATTTAGTCGTTATCAATACAAAATGATGGGCTTATTCTTTTTAATTTTGCTGATGATAATCGCTTATTTTTCATCTTGAGTAAAACCATTGACCGAATATTGTCAAATACATGAGCAAAAATGAGAGTAATTTGAAATAAAATCAATTGATAAAATCAGATAATTTCGTTCGTTAAGGGGATATTAGCAACCTACCAGCAGTGGTATGATAGGCTAAAGTTTGAAGCCTATTCTACTTGTTAACACAACAGACATATTTAACCGAGATTACCTCATGATTAAAAATTTACTCTGTGCTGTTTTTGCATTAACACTGCTTTCAGGTTGTGCAACTCCTAGTAACAAATTATCTATTGAGCCCACGATGTCAGTTCCTGCGGCTGACCCTACGATGCGCCCTATTTCACTGAATATTTCAAGCCAAGACAAACGTGCATCAAAAAATCTAGCGGAAATCAACCGTAACGGTAAATTAGATATCCTTGTTCCATCTCGTGACATTGCATTTTTAATGCAAGAAGTTCTACAAAAGCAAATGGCAGCGCGTGGTTTTATGATGGGTTCTCCTGCTTCTGCTGATGTGATTATTGTTATCAATAAACTCAGTGCAGATGTGGGTGAAGGAAGTGTTCGTCATAATATCAGTGCAAAAGCGGATATTTCAGTTATCGTCACCTTACCGAATGGCAGTTCTAATACCAAAACATTCCGTACTAGCTACAATGTTCAAGGTCCATTTGGTGCAACTAATGAGAAAATTGCCGCCGCGATTAACAATGTCTTAAGTGAACTCGTTAGCGATATGGCAAAAGACGCTTCAGTCAGTCAATTTATCAAATCTAACGCCCGTTAATTTTATTAGAATAAACGACCTGTTATCTCAAACAGGTCGTTGAAAGGAATTTTTGCATGGTTCAGCCCACCTTCAAACAAACCACTTGGTATAAATCATTTATTCTTCTATTACTTGGCTTTACTTCTGGATTACCTCTGGCACTCACAGCGGGTACATTACAAGCTTGGATGACAGTAGAAGATATCGATTTAAAAACCATTGGTTTTTTCTCATTGGTGGGACAAGCCTATGTTTTTAAATTCCTCTGGTCACCCTTTATGGATCGCTATACCCCATCTTTTCTTGGTCGACGCCGAGGATGGATGTTGCTCACTCAAATAGGGTTAGTGCTTGGTATTGCAGGGATGGGCTTTTTAAATCCTAACGACCATTTATGGTGGCTTGCCTCTTTAGCTGTCATTGTTGCCTTTTGTTCCGCTTCACAAGACATTGTTTTTGATGCCTATAAAACCGATATTTTAAAAGCCGATGAGCGTGGTACTGGTGCTGCAGTTTCTGTATTAGGCTATCGCATAGCAATGCTTGTTTCTGGAGGAATGGCGCTTTGGTTAGCGGATAAATATATTGGCTGGCAAAACATGTACTGGTTAATGGCTGCCTTAATGGGTATTGGTATTATTGCCACATTACTTGCCCAAGAGCCAGAAACCGCCGTAAAGCCGCCACGTACACTCTATGAAGCTGTTATTGAACCTTTATATGAGTTCTTCTCTCGTAATAATGCTTGGCTAATTTTACTGCTTATTGTGCTGTATAAAATGGGTGATGCCTTTGCCCTTAGTTTAAGTACTACTTTTCTGATCCGCGGTGCTGGATTTGATGCTGGTGAAGTCGGATTAGTGAATAAAACACTTGGGCTTGCCGCCACGATTGTTGGGGCATTACTAGGTGGTTTATTAATGCGCCGTTGGAGTTTATTTAAAGCACTGATGATTTTTGGTATTTTGCAAGGCGGTTCAAATATCGGTTATTGGTATTTAGCTATTTCTGAGCAAAGTATTTATAGCATGGGTGCAGTAGTTGCATTTGAAAATATCTGTGGCGGTATGGGAACAGCAGCATTTGTTGCCCTCTTAATGACGCTTTGTCATCTCTCCTTTTCAGCAACACAATTTGCGTTGCTCTCGGCTCTATCTGCGATTGGTCGTGTTTATGTTGGCCCAGTTGCAGGCTGGTATGTTGAAAGCCATGGTTGGGAAGCATTTTACCTTTTTTCTATTGTTGCTTCTGTACCCGGTCTTATCTTGCTGTTGATTTCGAAAAACACACTTATTTATACACAAAAAACAGGTGAATTCCTTAGAAGAACTTTGTTTATTAAACAATACCGTTTTGCTATTTATGGTTTGATGCTGACTGTTCTTTTCTTTCTTTGTAGTTTAATTCTTGTGATCACAAATTCACTACCAACTTTAGAAATGTTCCAGTCTGTCGATTTTATTCAATCAATAGATACTGATAGATTAAGTTCTTGGGCTTCAACACTCTTTTTATATGGTGTTATTGTTGGTGCGGTAAGCCTTGTCTTTGGCACAATCCTAGATTATTTAGCACTTAAGAAAACAACACACTAATCTTGTTGCTTTCTTCACTATATTCGTCAGAAAAAAGGACAGCTTAAGCTGTCCTTTTTGTATTCTTAATAGAGAAAACAGTAAGTGACTATTTAAATAATGTTGAACTATCTAAATAACCTAACTTTGACTGATTTACCTTTGATTTTACCTTGTTGCAGCTGTTTCCAGACTTGTTTTGCAATAGATTGTTTCACAGCAACATAAGCATGTGTTGGGTTGATCATAATTTTACCAATATCGGCACCATTGAAACCCATATCACCCGTTAATGCGCCTAAAATATCACCTGGGCGCATTTTGGCTTTTTTACCACCATCAATACATAATGTTGCCATTGTTGCTTCAAGAGGCGTAATTTGTAGCCCAGTAGGTACTGGTAACCAATTTATCTTCATATGAAGCATCTCTTCTAAAGCGTTAGCACGCTGAATTTCTTCTGGTGCACAAAAGCTAATCGCCAATCCACTTTCACCCGCTCTGGCTGTACGGCCAATTCGGTGAACATGCACTTCAGGATCCCACGACAATTCGTAGTTAATCACCATTTCTAACGCTTTAATATCAAGTCCACGAGCTGCAACATCTGTTGCTACTAATACACGACAACTCCCATTAGCAAAGCGAATCAGCGTTTGGTCACGCTCTCTTTGTTCCATATCGCCATGTAAAGCAAGCACACTTTGGTTGCTTTCTGTCAGTGTTTCATACACATCTTGGCAATCTCGCTTTGTGTTACAAAATACAACGCAAGAGGCAGGCTGCTCACGACTTAACAGCTTTTGCAGCAATCCTATTTTTCCATGACGAGATATTTCATAAAACTGCTGCTCAACAGCAGGAAGTTCATCAACAGAGTTTATTTCAATAGTTACTGGATTTTGCTGAATTTTACGGCTAATTGCTGCGATCTCATTTGGCCAAGTTGCAGAAAAGAGTAACGTTTGACGTTCCGTTGGCATACGAGAAATAATATCGTTGATATCATCAAAAAATCCCATATCCAACATTCTGTCTGCTTCATCTAATACCAATGTTTTCACATCATCTAAAGTGACAGTCTCTTTTTTTAGGTGATCAAGCAATCTACCTGGTGTTGCAACAATAATATGTGCAGCATGTATTAATGAATCACGTTGGATACTAAATGGAACGCCACCACACAGCGTTAATACTTTGATATTTGGAAGGTAACGAGCAAGGCGACGTAACTCATTTGCAACTTGATCAGCAAGTTCTCGCGTTGGACATAAAATAAGTGATTGAGTATTAAACTGTTTTGCATCAATGTGTTGCAAAAGCCCCAAACCAAAAGCAGCTGTTTTACCGCTGCCTGTTTTTGCTTGAGCGCGAACGTCTTTTCCTTCAAGAATAGCGGGCAAAGCGGCTTCTTGAACTGGAGTCATAGTGAGATAACCCAATTCATTAAGGTTAGCGAGTTGTTCAGTAGGAAGTGCGTTAAGTTCAGCAAATGAGGTCACAATGAAAATTCCAAGTAAGATAAAAACGAATATTGGTTAATGATACTATCCCTTTATTCCTGTGTCGTGAGGTATTTTTACGCGACTTTTACTACATATTTTTCTTTCTTCTTTTAATTTCTTTTTTCCTTGCCAAAAAAACCAGTTATTAAGCGCTCAATCCATTCAAAACAGATAAAATAATAAAAATAAACTAAACAATACTAAAATTCCTACTTTTAATTATCAATTTAATATTCTAGAAATAGATCTTAATTTCAAAATTATGATCTACAAATTTAAATTTAGTAGTTTATAGTTTCAAAATATATTAAAAACAAATTCATCGCGAAATTATTTCATTAAATTTAATTGAGATTAATAATGATAAAAAAAACATTTTTATTAACCATCGCAAGTACACTTTCTTTATCAGCTCAAGCTAGCTATTTAGGTGGCTTCGCTAATACCAGTATCAATTATCTTGATTGGACTTCTCATACAACACACAAAACAGGGAAATCTTCTCATAAAGATGATTTTGCCTATTTAGAGCTTGAAGGTGGTGCCAATTTTTCATGGGGCGAATTTTATGGCTTCTTTGATCTAGAAAACCCATTTAATCCTCGGAAAACACAACCGGGTGATAATCAACGTTATACCGTTAAAGCAACAAGCCGTATTTATTTAGGTGAAAGTCCTTTTAATTTATACGGGCATGTTTACGGCACATGGTCACTTCCAGGAAAAGAGAACGGTGGCAACTTCCATGAAGTTAATACGCTTTACGGTCTAGGCTATAACACACAAATTGATAATTTATGGTTTAAACCATTCGTTGCGCTTCATTATGTCGATCAAACTTATTATTCAGGAAATAATGGCTACGTCGTTGGTTGGGTTTCTGGATATGATTTTTCCATTAGAGATCAGAAGTTTAGCGTTAGCAATTGGCATGAAATGGAATTTAGCCGTCATAAGCGTTACGGCAATGGTGGGCAAAATGGGTTCAATGGCGCTTTAGCTTTTTGGTGGCATCCAACGACCTCTATTACTACGGGTATTCAATATCGTTATGCTTATAAAAAGCTAGGCGAAGATTTTCTGCAAGACGGCATTATATATAGCTTGAAATATAATTTTTGATCGTTAATTGTTAATTTTTATTACAGCGAAAGCATTTTTATTCGCTGTAACCTTTTTTTATCACTTAATGAAAAACTTTCTCATTGGATATAAATATTCATCAAATCACTAATTATCAATATAAAAAATCAAACAAGCATCAAATATAGATATTAAACATCAATATAAAAAGGATTTTACCTATCAACTCTCCTCCGACCTCTAATTTGTTATTTTTTAATCAGAATACGTTTTCTTACACTTTTTACTGCATTTTTATTTGTAAAAATATGTATTTATTTTAAAAATATGGTACTTTATGAAATTATAGTTAATACGCAATAATTAAATTAACATTTATTTAATAGTCTGATTACTTGTGATCACATTAACACAAAAGACTAACCAATCACTTACTTACCATTACAATTGTTTACACTGTCGCAACCTTACCGTAAAATGTCCTTACTGATACTGATGAAACAACAATAGAACCTTTGTCATTTGGGTCGTTGGATGAGACTTATGAAATACATAAAAAGTATTGGGACACTTTCGCTATTAGTTGCAGCTCTTCTATTAAGTGGCTGTGATATGGCGTTAATGAATCCCAAAGGCGCTATCGGCGCTGAGCAAAAAACATTAATCCTCATTGCGCTTGGTTTAATGTTAATTGTTGTGATACCGGTAATACTGATGGTGATTGTTTTCGCTTTTCGCTACCGTGAATCTAATACTAAAGCCACCTATCGCCCAAACTGGGCTCACTCAAATAAAATTGAACTTGTCGTTTGGACTGTGCCAATTATCATTATTGTGATTTTGGCAACGATTACATGGAAAACAACCCATGAGCTTGATCCTTACAAACCATTAGAGTCCACAGAAAAACCTGTCACCATTGAAGTTGTTTCAATGGATTGGAAATGGTTATTTATCTATCCAGAACAAGGTATTGCAACAGTTAATGAACTGGCTTTCCCTACTAATGTTCCTGTTAATTTCAAAATCACTTCTGACTCTGTCATGAACTCATTCTTTATCCCTCGCTTAGGTGGACAAATCTATGCGATGGCAGGAATGCAGACTAAATTACACTTAATTGCTAATGAACCTGGTGAATATCAAGGTATGTCAGCTAGTTATAGTGGACACGGTTTCTCTGATATGAAATTTACAGCGATTGCGACACCTGATCGTGCCGGTTTCGATGCGTGGGTTGAAAAAGTCAAACAATCGTCAGATACGTTAAATACGACCGCTGCATTTAATGAACTTGCTAAACCAAGCCAGAAAAATCCAGTGACCTACTATTCAAGCGTGAAGCCAATGTTATTCCAAGAGACCATTTCTAAATTTGGTCACACAGGTCATGGCGCTCACACCAGTGGCAATCAGACAGCACATGCTGATGCAACAATGAATATGAACATGAGCCATGCGGCGCATGCAGGAGCAGAGGAATAAAGGCATGTTCGGAAAATTAACTCTCGATGCAGTCCCGCTACATGAACCCATTATCGTAGTCACTTTACTCGGTATTGTTCTTGGTGGACTTGCTGTTGTTGGCGCTTTAACTTATTTCCGCAAATGGAAATGGTTATGGAGCGAATGGTTAACCAGCGTTGACCATAAAAAAATTGGTATTATGTATATCATTGTTGCAATGGTCATGATGTTCCGTGGCTTTGCCGATGCGATTATGATGAGAAGCCAACAAGCGCTTGCCTCCGCAGGTGAAGCGGGTTTCTTACCACCTCATCACTATGATCAGATTTTTACCGCACACGGCGTTATCATGATTTTCTTCATGGCAACACCTTTCGTTGTGGGTCTGATGAACCTTGTTGTACCTTTGCAAATTGGTGCTCGTGATGTGGCCTTCCCTTTCCTTAACTCACTGAGCTTCTGGTTCTTTGTAGTTGGTGTGGTACTAATCAACCTTTCTTTAGGTATTGGTGAATTCGCACAAACAGGTTGGTTAGCTTATCCACCACTTTCTGGCTTGGAGTATAACCCAGGAGTCGGGGTCGATTATTGGATATGGAGTTTACAGATATCCGGTATTGGTACGCTTCTAACGGGGGTTAACTTCTTCGCGACTATCCTGCGTATGCGTGCACCGGGTATGAGCATGATGAAAATGCCCGTATTCTCTTGGGCGGCTTTATGTACTAACGTCCTAATTATTGCTGCATTCCCAATTTTAACAGTCACTATTACGCTGTTAACTTTAGACCGCTATCTTGGTACGCACTTCTTTACCAATGATATGGGCGGTAACATGATGATGTACATCAACCTTGTATGGGCTTGGGGTCATCCAGAAGTTTATATCCTCGTTCTGCCAGTATTTGGTGTGTTCTCTGAAGTTACAGCAACATTCTCTAAAAAACGGTTATTCGGTTATACCTCTTTAGTTGGTGCAACTGTCGTTATTACCGTGTTGTCATTTATCGTTTGGTTACACCACTTCTTTACCATGGGCTCTGGCGCCAACGTCAATGCCTTCTTCGGTATCGCCACGATGATCATCGCTATACCAACAGGGGTTAAAATCTTTAACTGGCTGTTTACGATGTATCAAGGTCGTATCGAATATAAAAGCCCAATGCTGTGGACTATCGGTTTCCTTATCACCTTCTCTGTTGGAGGAATGACTGGGGTTCTGTTAGCCGTTCCGGGTGCAAACTTCGTTTTACATAACAGCTTATTCTTAATCGCTCACTTCCATAACGTCATTATTGGTGGTGTAGTATTTGGTTGTTTCGCTGGTATGACTTACTGGTTCCCTAAAGCATTTGGTTTCACTCTGAATGAAAAATGGGGTATCCGTGCATTCTGGTTCTGGTTTATCGGCTTCTTTATGGCCTTTATGCCACTGTACATTCTTGGCTTTATGGGTATGACTCGTCGTTTAAGCCAAAATATCAATCCAGAATTTAACCCAATGCTGCTTGTTGCTGCTGGTGGTGCTGCACTGATTGCTATCGGTATCGCTTGCCAAGTTGTTCAAATCTACGTGAGTATCCGTGACCGTGATCAAAACCGTGATTTAACGGGTGATCCATGGGGTGGACGTACTCTGGAATGGTCAATTTCTTCACCTGCTCCGTTCTATAACTTTGCCGTTGAACCTAATGTTCAAACTCGTGATGAGTGGTGGGATCAGAAAGAAAAAGGCACAGCTTATCAGCGCCCTGCTAAATACGAACCTATCCATATGCCTAAAAATACAGGCGCGGGTGTGATTATTTCAGCATTTAGCTTAGTCCTTGGTTTTGCCATGATCTGGCATATCTGGTGGTTAGCTATCGTTGGTTTCGCTGGCATGATTGTCACTTGGATCGTGAAAAGCTTTGATACAGATGTGGATTACTATGTCCAAGTACCTGAAATTGAAGCTATCGAGAATAAGCATTATGAAGAACTGAAAAAAGCAGGTGTGAAATAATGTCTACTCAAACTGTAAATAACACAAACGCCCATGAGCATCATGGGCACCACGATGCAGGAGCGACGAAAGTTTTCGGCTTCTGGATCTACCTAATGAGCGACCTTATCCTGTTTGCCAGCTTATTCGCCACTTATGCGGTGCTTGTTAACGGGATTGCGGATGGTCCTTCAGGTAAAGAGATTTTTAGCTTACCGTTTGTTTTAGTTGAAACCTTCTTACTGCTATTTAGTAGTATCACTTTTGGTTTCGCTATGCTGAGCATGAATAAAGGTAGCGTTAGCCAAGTTAATCTATGGTTATTTGTGACTTTCTTATTCGGCTTAGGTTTCGTCATCATGGAAGTTTACGAATTCCATGAGCTAATAGCAGAAGGTTATGGCCCAGATCGCAGTGCATTCTTATCTGCATTCTTTGCATTAGTTTCAACGCACGGTCTTCACGTAACTGCGGGTTTAATTTGGATTGTTATTATGATGATCCAAGTATCACGCCGTGGTTTAACTGAAGTTAACCGCACTCGTTTAAGCTGTTTAAGTCTGTTCTGGCACTTCCTTGACGTTGTCTGGATCTGTGTGTTCACCGTAGTTTATCTGATGGGAGCGATGTAATGAGTCATCCAAATACTTCTCCTTCAGGCGCAAGCCACGGCAGCATGAAGTCTTATCTGATCGGCTTTATTCTGTCTGTTATCCTCACCATTATTCCATTTTGGATGGTGATGGAAAGAACAGCGACACCAGCAACAATTCTATGGACTGTTGTCGGTATGGCAGTTGTGCAAATTGTGGTTCACTTAGTCTGCTTCTTGCATATGAATACGTCATCAGAAGAGCGCTGGAACGTCGTCGCATTCCTGTTCACACTGCTTATTATCGGCATTGTTGTCGTAGGCTCGTTGTGGATTATGTACAACCTGAACATCAATATGATGATGGATTAAGAGTTGTCGCTATGATTAAGCAATACCTACAAGTCACCAAACCAGGAATTATTTTCGGAAATTTAATTTCTGTAATAGGTGGTTTTCTTCTCGCTTCTAAGGGTGAGATTGATTACTCCCTATTTTTCGCGACTCTACTTGGGGTGTCTCTGGTCGTTGCTTCTGGTTGTGTTTTTAACAACTACATTGACCGTGATATTGACCGTATCATGGAAAGAACGAAGAATCGTCCATTAGTTAAAGGATTAATTGACCCTCAAATTAGCCTGATTTATGCCTCAGTTTTAGGTATTGCAGGTGTTGTGCTGCTCTATGTAGCAGCCAACCCACTTGCAATGTTTATCGCTGTATTCGGTTTTATTATTTATGTTGGGGTTTATAGCCTCTATATGAAGCGTAAATCTGTTTATGGCACACTGATTGGAAGCTTATCTGGCTCTGCACCGCCTGTTATCGGTTATTGTGCCGTTAGCGGTGAATTTGATGCAGGCGCGGCAATCCTATTACTTATCTTTAGTTTGTGGCAAATGCCTCACTCTTATGCCATTGCTATTTTCCGTTTTAAAGACTACCAAGCTGCAAATATCCCTGTATTACCTGTGATTAAAGGGATCTCAGTAGCTAAACGTCATATCATTCTCTATATTCTGGCGTTTATGATTGCAACCTTAATGCTGACATTAGTCGGTTACGCGGGTTATAAATACCTGATTGTAGCTTCAGCCGTTAGTATTTGGTGGTTAGGCATGGCTTTATCTGGTTACAAAGCAACCAATGATATTGTGTGGGCACGAAAATTATTTATTTTCTCTATTGTCGCAATCACTTCATTAAGCGTAATGATGTCTGTTGATCCAACAAGCTCAACAGAAGCGGTTCTTGCGTATCTAAGATAATGTATTTACTAAAGTAACCCAAATACCAGTCAGCCTTCTGACTGGTATTTTTTTTATCTCTTTTATGACTTCACATAATATCAGTACAGTTTTGTCTTTTTTGTATCCCATTTATTGATTAACCTCACTAAGAAATGCCATTACAATGGGGATATCAGTAATACGAGGTAATCCATGAATGATAATAAAATGACCCCATTAGAGCGCAAAGCAACATGGGGACTAGGCACTGTTTTTTCTCTTCGCATGCTTGGCATGTTTATGGTACTCCCAGTTTTAACCACCTATGGGCTTCAACTACAACACGCAACAGAATCACTCATCGGATTAGCCATCGGTATTTATGGATTAACACAAGCGGTATTCCAAATTCCTTTTGGTATTTTCTCTGATAAATTCGGCCGAAAACCGATAATTGTTTTCGGCTTAATTATTTTTATTATTGGTAGTTTGATTGCAGCTCTCAGTGACAATATCTACGGCATTATTATTGGTAGGGCATTACAAGGAGCGGGAGCTATCTCAGCAGCAGTAATGGCTTTATTGTCTGATTTAACGCGGGAACAAAATAGAACAAAAGCAATGGCCTTTATTGGTATTAGCTTTGGGATAACGTTCGCTTTAGCCTTAGTTTTAGGACCTATTTTAACGCATATTTTCGGCTTACAAGGTCTTTTTTGGGGCATTGCCCTACTCGCCTTTGGTGGCATTATTATTACGCTTTTTACTGTACCGAACAGTGAACATCATATTCTTAATCGAGAATCTGGTTTTGTCCGTGGCAGTGTCAAAAAAGTCTTATTTGATGCACAACTTCTTAAGCTTAATACCGGTATTTTTTCTCTACATACTTTATTAATGGCAGCCTTTGTTGCGCTTCCTCTTGTCATGAGTGAAGCTGGCTTAGCAAAAGAGAAACATTGGATTGTTTATCTTGTCACTATGCTTATCGCCTTTATTACAGTATTGCCTTTTATTATCTATGCAGAAAAGAAACGAAAAATGAAACAAGTGTTCTTATTCTGTATTTTCTTACTGATTGTGGCTCAGGCAATTCTTATTATTTCAGGCTCTAGCTTGTGGTTAATTATTGCGGGTATTCAGGTCTTCTTTATTGGCTTTAATATTATGGAAGCCCTCCTTCCTTCATTAATCAGTAAAGAAGCGCCAGCAGGTTATAAAGGTACAGCTATGGGAATTTATTCCACCAGCCAATTTTTAGGTGTGGCATTGGGCGGAATTTTAGGCGGATGGCTTTACCAGCATTATAGTGCACAAATTGTATTTTTAGGCTGTTTAATGATTGGCATTATTTGGTTTTTCATGAGCCTAACATTACGCCAACCCTCTTATGTCAGTAGCTTACGCGTTGAATTACCTGAAAATCTATCTTCAAGCCAACAACAGCAACTACAACAATTATTTAAGCAACAACCAGGTGTTAATGAAGTTATGATTATGGCGGATGAACAGAGTGCTTATATCAAGGTTGATACTAAACAAACACCAAGAACAACATTAGAATCTTTAGTGTCTTCTGTTTAAATATCAATAAATCCAAATAAAAATGCGCTGTTTATTTCAGCGCATTTTTTTATGACTCAATGGATAAACAATTAGTCACGGAAGTTGTTAAATTGGAAAGGTTGCCCTAATTCACCTTCTCTTACTAATTTCATCACAGCTTGTAAGTCATCACGGGATTTACCTGTAACACGCACTTGCTCGCCTTGGATCTGGGCTTGTACTTTCAATTTACTATCTTTAATCAGCTTAACAATTTTCTTCGCTAATGCTGAATCAATACCTTGTTTTAAGGTGGCTTCTACGCTGTACATTTTTCCGCTGTGAGTCATCTCTTCAGGGATATTTAATACCGCACCATCAATCCCTCTTTTTGCCATTTTCTCACGCAGAATATCTAATAATTGTTGAACCTGAAATTCAGATACACTGGTCGTTTTCACTGACTCTGATTTTTCGTTTAATTCAAAGCTTGCTTCAACGTTACGAAAATCCCAACGAGTAGTCAGTTCACGTTGTGCGTTTTCCACCGCATTACGCACTTCATGTAAGTCAACTTCAGATACGATATCAAAAGATGGCATTCTTTCTTCCTCAATAAATAAATACAACCCGAATAATAGCTTCTTTTAGGGTTGCAAAAAAGCATTGCACATTCAATAACAAATTTATCCCTTTAATTTCCTCTTACAGTAAAGCGCAAACATACTTTAAACAGAGAAGTATAATCAATGTTATAATTTTAGCTAAATAGTCTAATGACCGTCAGTAGCCACCTTACGCTATTACGATTTACAAAAAGAGGCACAATGAAAATTACCGTTTTAGGGTGTGGTTCGATTGGTAAACTTTGGGTTGCAGCTTTAACACGTCAATCTCATGAAGTACAAGGTTGGCTAAGAATACCTCAGCCTTTTTTAGACGTGAGTGTTGATAATATTAATGGCGAGCCTTTTTATCAGCGCATTATCGCTAATCAACTGGAATGGTTAAAACAGAGTGAATTATTAATTGTTTGCTTAAAATCTTGGCAAGTTTCAGATGCGGTTAATGCGCTATTGCCTTATCTTTCTGCACAATGTCCTATTTTATTAATTCATAATGGTATGGGTACTGCCGATGAATTAACAGCAACACAACACTCAGTCATCAGACCTATTTTACAAGGTATTATTACTCATGGTGCTTATCAACAAGGACAAGATGTTATTCATACCGCAACAGGAATAACACATATAGGTCCATTAAACCATGTAGCTCAACAATATAGCTATTTAGCAGAAACCTTGCATCATGCTTTACCCGATGTCGCTTGGCACAATGATATTCATACAATTAGTTGGCTAAAACTTGCTGTTAATTGTGTTATCAACCCTCTTACTGTTTATTATCAATGCCGTAATGGGGATTTATTGCGTTATCCTGAACATATTCAAAAAGTATGTGACGAAGTTTATCAAGTTATGGAACGTGAAGGCGTTATACCAACATCTCAAGCCCATCTTCATGGCTATATTATTGATACGATAGAACAAACGGCAAATAACTATTCCTCTATGTATCAAGATGTGAAATATCAACGCCATACAGAAATTGACTATATTACGGGTTATTTATTACGCCGAGCTTCAGAACAAGGGCTTGTATTGCCAGAAAATAACCACCTTTTTCAATTTATTAAACAACAGGAAGGCAATTATGACCATATCAGCGCTCATCTGCCTAGCTAATGGAAGTGAAGAAACTGAAGTCGTGACTACCGCAGATTTGCTGGTAAGGGCAGGTATTAATGTCGTGCTTGCAAGTGCAGAAGATGATGTTGATGAACTTATAATTACATGTTCACGAGGCATAAAACTTGTCGCAGATGCCCCCTTAGTTCGTGTTGTCGATCACCACTATGACGTTATTATTCTACCCGGTGGATTACAAGGTACTGAAACATTAAGAGACAGCCCTTTAGTCGTTGAGAAAGTACGCCGCATGCACAGTGAGAATAAGCTTGTTGCTGCGATTTGTGCAGCACCCGCAATGATCCTTGAATCTCATAATATTTTTCCCATCGGCAATATGACGGGTTTTCCTGCATTAAAAGATAAAATCTCATCGAAAAAATGGGTTGATTATCGCGTCTATTATGATGAAAGAGTTAACTTAATTACCAGCCAAGCTCCAGCAACATCTATCGATTTTGCACTAAAAATTATCGAACGCTTAAAAGGCAAAGAAGCTGCAGCAGATGTTGCCAAACAGCTTGTATTACCACCCGGTATTTATAATTATCAAGATGAATTTACAGGGTTTGGGGATAAATAGATAAACTGTACACTCATAACAAAATATCCCCACCTAATTCATTTATCTTATTAATAGGTATATTATTTATTAGTTGGGGATTAATTTTTAAGACCTATTTCAGTCGTTATTTCTTCGTATCAGATTTTAAAATAAGTGTTGAGAGGTTAAAATAGAACCAACTTCTAAAGGATGTGGCAAAATGAAAACTCTTCAATACCGCAAGAACTTACCTAAACTTGTTACTTTAATTTCTATGGGATTAGCCACTGTTCCTGCTGAAAGTTTTAGACATAAACAATCATCGTTGATCCCCAATATTCAATACTCTTTTGCATCTCCTGTATCTAATCAACTTGTTGCTATTCCGATTGATGATGCTACTGAAAAAATGAGCACTTTAGCTGAGTTACTCAATAGTGACTTAACTAGATTAAAAAAAGAATGGGAAAACCATGAAAATTTATTTATTAGCCAACACATTTATGAACAAATAAATAAAAATATAAAAGATATAGATACCTCTTTAGTTGATATAAAAAATCTCCTTGCATCGTGTTTAAATAACGATATCTTAAAAAAAGAAAGTATTCTTTTATTTGGTCGCTCTTTAGCAATGTATAGAAGTGTATTAACTGAGATTGTTTTATTTATAGAACAAACTCATCAGCCATTAAAAACAACAAATAAAAAACCCAATGTAACTAATGCTGAGATGCAGAGATTAATACAATCTGAGCATATAAAATTAGGGCTTGATATACCTAAATTTCATAGTAATTGATATTTTATGACTCAAATATCAATACATCCTGATATTGAATATAAAACTATCGCCAATGAATATGCTCACTTATTAAAACTTTGGAAAGAAGACAATATATTATCTAATTATTTAGGTGCCAATGGTCGCTGGGAAAATAATGCCAAGTTATGTCAATCTCTTATTTCTAAAATACATATTAGAATGCCACTTGAACCAGGATGGAATAAAAAGATACCTCAAATACAAAGAAAATCAAATCATTACTTAGTTTACTGTCAACATTGGCTTTACCCAAACAGATATCAAATTATTGCTATTATGTCGCCCAATGCTCATGAGATAGCAAAAACATCATTTCTGGCTGTATTAGAGAAAAGAGCAGAAGAATTTCAAAATAATTTCTAATAAGCTATTATCAGTAACCCCAAAAGCCACTTTTCAGTGGCTTTTTTATTCGTAAGATCAAATCGTTAGCGTATTATTTTTTACGATATACTTTAACGTTTTCAAAACCTTGCTCACGCAAATACAGCGCTTGTAAGCGGCTCATCATTCCGCGATCACAATAAAGCAAATAAGTTTTGGCTTTATCTAAATCACCAAACTGGGTGCTTAATTTATAGAAAGGTAACTCTTTAACATCAACACCGTCTATCTTTAATGGCGAAGTTTCTTGCTCTTCAGGTGAGCGGATATCCAAAATAACATCGTTAGCACCAAATTCAGATACCATTTCAACTTCAGTAACTTGCTGTACGGTTTCTTCTGCAATACGACGAATATCCATATTCTTGGCGTTTTCAACAACGTTATCAAGAATAGAAAAATCAAACTTCTCTTCTTCCGCTTCGATCTTCGCTTTTACTGCTTTCACTGTTGGGCTTTTTGAAATAACACCACAAAATTCTGGCATTGTACGAGCAAAATCTTCTGTACCAATTTGGCGGGCGATATTGATAATGTTCTCTTTATCATGCGTGATAAGAGGGCGTAAAATTAACGTATCAGTCGCATTATCAATTAAACGTAAGTTAGTTAAAGTTTGGCTAGAAACTTGGCCTAATGCTTCACCCGTTACAATCGCTTGGACACCATAGCGTTCTGCAACACGGGATGCGGCACGTACCATCATACGTTTTAATACAACACCCATTTGACCATCATCGACTTTTTCTAAGATTTCTGCGACAACAGGTTCAAAATCAACAGCAACGAAATGCACTTTATGTGAACGGCCAAAACGGTTCCATAAATAATGAGCAACTTGTTTAACGCCAATTTCGTGGGCAGAACCACCTAAGTTAAAGAAACAATAGTGAACTCGGCTACCACGACGCATTAACATATAGCTTGATACACCTGAATCATAACCACCAGAGATCAGTGATAAAACATCTTCCTGTGTACCAATTGGAAAACCTCCAATACCTTCATAGCGCGCATTCACTAAAATAAGTTTGTCATCTTCAATTTCTAAATTGATGGTGACATCTGGACGCGTTAATTTCACTTTTGCGCTTTCAACGTGTTGGTTAAAACCACCACCAACATAACGCTCAACTTCATTTGAAGTAAAACTGTGCTTACCACGACGTTTGGCACGAACACAAAATGTTTTGTTTTCAACTAAATGCTTAAATGCCGCAAAAGTTTGCTCAAAAATATTGTGTAAATCAGTATACGGATGCTCTTCTACTTGTAAAAAGTGATGAATACCAGGAATACGTGTTAATGCATCACATACCGCTTCACTTTTGCTTTCATCTTTACTCACAACAACAATGTTATCCCAATTGCGGACAACTGTGATTTCATCACCTAATGTATTAAGTACATTACGAATATTGCTAGTGAGAATTTTGATAAAACGTATACGAACAGATTGGCTTTTGATCGTAATTTCGGGGAATAATTTAATAATAAACTTCATAGTCAATGGTCATAGGTTATTAAGTAGAAACATAAACTACAGTGATGTTAATTGACTGGAGTTTATAAAAGTCACAAAGTATATCACCAATATTTAGGGCTCACCCGCAAAAATCATCGACTGAATAAGAAATTTTCTTCTCACTTGTAGTAAGATGATCGCTATTATTCAGCGCTAACATGCTTTATTATCAAAAATATTATGGCTAAGAAAACGACACCAATTAACGAAGACATCGCACAAGCACCAAGTTTCGAAGCATCTATGCAAGAACTTGAGCAAATCGTAAACCGTTTAGAATCCGGTGAACTCCCTTTAGAAGAAGCGCTTAATGAGTTTGAACATGGCGTTCGTCTAGCCCGTGTTGGACAAAAAACATTACAAGACGCTGAACAGCGTGTTCGTATTCTTCTAAAAGAAGACGATAATGCAACTCCTGATGATTTTATCCAAGAGGCAGAATAATTGAGTAACGCAACTTCAAGTACGGATGCGTTCCGTCAGAAATTAGATTCCGCCCACCAGCGTGTTGATCATGCATTAAACCAAGCGCTATCCGCTTTACCATTCACTGACATGCCTCTAGGTAAAGCCATGCATTATGGTGCTCTTTTAGGTGGAAAGCGCTTACGTCCTTTCCTTGTTTATGCAGTGGGTGAAATGTTTAAAGTCCCCGCACTTAACCTTGATGCACCAGCCGCCGCAGTGGAATGTATTCACGCTTATTCTCTCATTCATGATGATTTGCCTGCGATGGATGATGATGATTTACGTCGTGGTAAGCCTACATGTCATATTGAATTTGGCGAAGCCAACGCAATTTTAGCGGGTGATGCATTACAAACACTCGCCTTTGAGATCTTAGCAAAAAATCCAATGCCTGATGTTGCAATGGCTGATCGTGTTGCAATGATTTCTGAATTAGCAACAGCCAGCGGGCTTGCAGGTATGTGTGGCGGTCAGGCACTTGATCTTGAAGCCGAAGATAAATCGATTGACCTCGCATCTCTTGAAAAAATCCATTTACACAAAACAGGTGCATTAATTCGTGCAGCTGTTCGCTTAGGCGCATTTAGTGCTGGCTCAAAAGGCCATGATGTATTACCCGCACTAGATAAATATGCCCACTCTATTGGCCTTGCATTTCAAGTACAAGATGACATTTTAGATGTCATTGGCAGTACGGAAGAAACTGGGAAACGTCAAGGTAGCGACCAAGAGTCAGGAAAAAGCACGTATCCAGCCCTCCTTGGATTAGAGCAAGCTCAAAAGAAAGCACAGGAATTGTATAACGAAGCACTGGATGCCTTAGCGTTTCTTGAGCAATACGAGTACGATACAACCACGCTTAAACAATTAGCGAGTTTTATCGTCGAACGGAAAAACTAATAAAAAATAAAGAGAGCAGCTTACCTGTTCTTTCCCTATTACAAGTGATTAATTAATAGGCATCACATGAGCATTGATATCGAAAAATATCCCACATTGGCGTTGGTTGAAACACCAGAAGATTTGCGCCTATTACCAAAAGAGAGTTTACCTAAACTCTGTGATGAGCTAAGGCTATTTCTTCTTAACAGTGTCAGCCGCTCAAGTGGTCACTTCGCCTCAGGTTTAGGTGCTATTGAGTTAACGGTTGCTCTTCATTACGTCTATAAAACCCCTTTTGATAACCTGATTTGGGATGTTGGTCATCAGGCCTATCCTCATAAGATCTTAACGGGTCGCCGTGACCGCATTGATACTATCCGTCAAAAGAATGGGTTACACCCCTTCCCTTGGCGAGAAGAGAGTGAATACGACAAACTTTGTGTCGGTCACTCTTCAACCTCTATCAGTGCAGGTTTAGGTATGGCTGTCGCCGCTGAACAAGAAAAGCTGAACAGAAAAACAGTTTGTGTGATCGGTGATGGGGCAATTACTGCGGGTATGGCTTTTGAAGCAATGAATCACGCAGGAGATATTGAACCAGATATGCTCGTTGTACTTAATGACAATGAGATGTCGATTTCAGAAAACGTTGGTGCATTGAATAATCACCTTGCGCAATTGTTATCTGGCAAACTGTATACCACCTTGCGTGAAGGTGGAAAAAAAGTCTTTTCAGGTATTCCACCCATTAAAGAATTACTTAAAAAGACAGAGGAACATATCAAAGGCATGGTTGTCCCAGGCACCATGTTTGAAGAGTTGGGCTTCAACTATATCGGTCCTGTTGATGGCCACGATGTTATTGCATTAGTACAGACATTAACTAACATGCGTGATCTAAAAGGCCCTCAGCTTCTGCATATTATGACTAAAAAAGGTCGTGGATATGCGCCTGCTGAGCGTGATCCAATTAGCTGGCACGCAGTCCCTAAATTTGATCCTCAAACTGGGACATTACCTAAAAGCCCTAATGCACGACCTACATTTTCCAAAATTTTTGGTGACTGGTTATGTGAAGAAGCCTCAACCGATCCAAAACTCATGGCAATTACCCCAGCTATGCGTGAAGGCTCTGGTATGGTGCGTTTCTCAAAGGAATACCCTTCACAATACTTTGATGTTGCGATCGCAGAACAACATGCCGTTACCTTTGCAGCAGGTTTAGCAATTGGGGGTTATAAGCCGATTGTTGCTATCTACTCAACATTCTTACAACGCGCTTACGACCAAGTGATCCACGACATTGCCATTCAAAAACTGCCTGTTTTATTTGCTATTGATCGTGGTGGTATCGTGGGAGCAGATGGTCAAACTCACCAAGGTGCTTTTGACCTCTCATTCTTACGCTGCATTCCTAATATGGTCATTATGGCGCCAAGTGATGAAAATGAGTGTCGCCAAATGCTTCACACAGGTTATCACTATCAAGATGGTCCTGTTGCCGTACGCTATCCAAGAGGCTCTAGTGTTGGTGCACAATTGCAACCACTTAGTCCACTACCTATGGGTAAAGGTATTATTCGTCGCCAAGGCAAAGGTATTGCGATTTTAAACTTTGGTACATTACTACCAGAAGCGTTAGAAGTTGCTGAAAAACTTGATGCAACTGTGGCTGATATGCGTTTTATCAAGCCTCTTGATAAATCACTTATCCTTTCTCTGGCTGAACAGCATGATATGTTGGTAACGCTAGAAGAAAATGCCATTATGGGTGGTGCTGGCAGTGGCGTAAACGAGTTACTCATGCAAGAACGTTGCTTAATACCTGTCCTAAACTTAGGTATACCTGATCTGTTTGTACCACAAGGTGGACAAGAAGAGATCAGATCTGACTTAGGATTAGATGCAGAAGGTATTGAGAAATCAATTAAGGCTTATCAAGCTAACTAATTGAATTAAAATGATTAAAAAACCTCTCCTAATTAACCACAGGAGAGGTTAATGTATTTCTAGGCTGTGATTTATCTACTTTTATCATACTGGTTTACATTTCCACACTCCATATTGTCGCCCTTATTACAACCTTGTCCATCATCACATTTTTATGAAATTCACTGAAAATAACCTCTTTCCTTCTTGAATCCATTCAGCGTTAATTTATTCAATCAGTTAGATTTTTCTTTCTTTTTGTTTGCCAACGAAACGTTTCGATCACGCTCACAATATGAATAAATCAAACTTGTTTTCCCACCTTTCTTTTCTACTATGTAGACAGCGAAACGTTTCGCTGAGGAGGAAACATGAAAAAAGGTGTATTACTTAATAGTCCTATTTCGAGTGTAATTTCACGTTTAGGACACACTGACAAAATCACTATTGCAGATGCTGGATTACCAATTCCCTCCTCTGTTGAACGAATTGATCTTGCTCTCACTCAAGATATTCCTGACTTTATGTCAGTCTTACAAACCGTTACCCATGAAATGCAAATCGAAGCGGTGATGCTGGCGGAAGAAATTAAAACCATCAATCCCTCTCTGTTTAATGAAATCCTCTCTTATCTCAATTTATTAGAACAAGAGCAGAAGAAACCTATTCAAATAATGTATGTTTCACATGAAGCATTCAAAAAGCAACTTACTGAAAATAAAGCTGTTATTAGAACCGGTGAATGTACGCCTTATGCCAATATTGTGTTGTTTTCTGGTGTGACTTTTTGAGGGCAATATGGAACCTTTACTTGAACTTAAAGATATTGATAAGTCATTCCCTGGTGTAAAAGCACTATCAGGTGCCACACTTCGAATTTATCCCGGTAGAGTAATGGCACTCGTAGGTGAAAACGGGGCAGGCAAATCAACACTAATGAAAGTGCTGACTGGGATCTATAAAAAAGATGCAGGTGAAGTCATTTATCAAGGCGAAAGCTGTGCTTTCAATGGTCCCAAATCTTCCCAAGAAGCAGGAATAGGCATTATTCACCAAGAGCTTAACCTTATTCCAGAATTAACCATCGCAGAAAATATCTTCTTAGGTCGTGAGTTTACTCGTGCTTTTGGCGCTATCGATTGGAAGAAAATGTATGCAGAGGCTGATAAGTTATTAGCCCGATTAAACCTTGCTTACAGTAGTCATCGTTTAGTGTCTGAATTATCGATTGGTGATCAGCAAATGGTAGAAATCGCCAAGGTTCTTAGCTTTGGCTCAAAAGTCATCATCATGGATGAGCCAACAGATGCGTTAACCGATACTGAAACCGAATCTCTATTTAGCGTTATTCGTGAACTAAGAGATCAAGGTTGTGGCATTGTTTATATCTCACATCGTCTAAAAGAGATCTTTGAGATTTGTGATGACGTGACTGTACTGCGAGACGGCCAGTTTATTGGTGAAAAACCTGTCGCCTCATTAAAAGAAGACACTCTGATTGAAATGATGGTGGGTCGTAAGTTAGAAGACCAATACCCTCGTATTAATATCCCTCAAGGAAAAACCAAACTTAACGTCATTAACCTCAGTGGCGAAGATGTTCATGATGTCAGTTTCTCATTACATGAAAGCGAAATTCTGGGCATTTCTGGATTAATGGGCGCGGGTCGTACTGAGTTAATGAAAATTATCTACGGCGCATTACCTAAAACCAATGGCACTGTTGAATTAGATGGTAAACCCTGCCAAATCAAAAAGCCGGTTGAAGGATTGGAACAAGGCATTGTTTACATTTCTGAAGATAGAAAGCGTGATGGTTTAGTCCTTGGCATGTCGGTAAAAGAAAATATGTCTCTGACAGCCCTTCGCTATTTTAGCCGCGGTATGGGTGTGCTTAATCATAAAGAAGAGCAACTCACTGTCGGTGATTTTATTAAATTATTCAATATAAAAACCCCTTCAATGGATCAAACGATTGGCTTTTTATCTGGGGGAAATCAACAAAAAGTGGCTATCGCAAGAGGCCTAATGACTCGCCCTAAAGTGCTTATTCTTGATGAACCCACTCGTGGCGTTGATGTGGGCGCTAAAAAAGAAATTTATCAGTTAATTAATAAATTTAAACAAGAAGGATTAAGCATCATTTTAATTTCTTCTGAAATGCCTGAGGTAATGGGAATGAGTGACCGTATTCTGGTTATGCATGAAGGTCGTATTAGTGGTGAGTTTTCCGCTCACAATGTCACACAAGAAATGCTAATGGCAGCGGCTGTTGGTAAACAATATGACGCTAAAGTAGGAGTTTGATATGAGCACGAATTCAATTCCAGCGTCAAAACGTTGGTTCTCAAAAGCTTGGCTATTAGAGCAAAAATCGCTGATTGCATTGCTACTTCTGATTGTTGTGGTTTCCACACTCAGCCCTAATTTTTTTACCTTAAACAATATTTTCAACATTCTCCAACAAACATCGGTTAACGCCATTATGGCGGTTGGAATGACGCTAGTTATTTTAACATCTGGTATCGATTTATCTGTTGGTTCATTGCTTGCATTAACAGGTGCCGTTGCCGCTTCTATGGTGGGTGCGGATGTTAATGCGCTTGTTGCTGTTGTTGGCGCATTGGCATTAGGTGCCGCTATTGGTGGTGTAACAGGAATTATTGTTGCTAAAGGTAAAGTTCAAGCCTTTATTGCTACGTTAGTCATGATGTTATTACTGCGCGGTGTTACTCGCGTCTATACCGACGGTAGCCCTATTAATACCGGATTTAGTGATAATGCCGATCTGTTTAGTTGGTTTGGTATTGGTCGCCCATTTGGCATTCCAACGCCAATTTGGCTCATGATGATTGTCTTCTTAAGTGCATGGTATTTATTACATCACACCCGTTTAGGTCGCTATATCTATGCACTAGGGGGTAATGAATCTGCCACTCGCTTATCGGGTATTAGCGTCGATAAAATCAAAATCATCGTTTATTCATTATGTGGTTTATTAGCCGCCCTTGCGAGTGTCATTGAAGTTGCTCGACTTTCATCAGCACAACCAATGGCAGGTAATGGTTATGAGCTAGATGCGATTGCTGCCGTTGTTCTCGGTGGTACCAGTCTTGCAGGCGGTAAAGGTCGTATTATCGGTACATTAATTGGTGCACTTATTCTAGGATTCTTAAATAATGCACTGAATTTATTAGGAATATCATCAAACTATCAAATGATAGTAAAAGCGGTGGTCATCTTACTTGCTGTTTTGGTAGATAACAAAAAATAACTCTCTATTCTCTTAATCCGAACCCCGACAGGAACTTATATTATGAAACTCAAAAAAATGGCAACTCTTCTTTCTGTTGTTGCATTAAGCGCCACAATCAGCGCTAACGCATTGGCAAAAGAATCAATCGCGCTTGTTATCTCAACACTAAACAACCCTTTCTTTGTCACAATGAAAGACAGTGCACAGAAAGAGGCAAATAGATTAGGTTACGACCTTGTTGTTCTAGATTCTATGGACAACCCAGCGAAAGAGCTTGCTAACGTGCAAGATCTCACCGTAAAAGGCACACGTTTAATGCTTATTAATCCGACAGATTCAGATGCTGTGGGGAATGCAGTTATTTTAGCCAATAAAGCTAAAATCCCAGTTATCACCTTAGATCGTGTTGCAAACAAAGGTGAAGTCGTCAGCCACGTTGCTTCAGATAATCGCCTTGGCGGTAAAATGGCAGGTGATTATATTGCTGAAAAAGTCGCTAATGACGCCAAAGTCATTCAACTAGAAGGGATCACAGGAACATCTGCATCTCGTGAACGTGGTGAAGGTTTTAAACAAGCTGTTGATGCCCATAAACTGAATGTACTTGCAAGCCAACCCGCTGATTTTGACCGCACCAAAGGTCTCAACGTGATGCAAAATCTGTTAACTGCGTATCCTGCTGTTCAAGCTGTTTTTGCACAAAATGATGAAATGGCATTAGGTGCATTACGTGCATTACAAACTGCTGGTCGTACCGATGTATTAGTGATTGGTTTCGATGGTACAGATGATGGGATCAAAGCGGTAAACCGTGGCATGTTAGGTGCAACCATTGCTCAACGCCCAGATCAAATTGGTATTATCGGCATTCAAACTGCAGATAAAATTCTCAAAGGCGAGAAAGTGGATGCAACAATCCCTGTCGAGCTTGAGTTAGTTATAAAAAAATAACAACAACAAATACCACGGAGTGATATTGCTCCGTGGTGGCTTTAATCATTAAAACACGTTTTCACAAGGATAAAGGCTATGACGACACCTCGCCTTGCTGTTCTAGGTAGCATCAATGTTGACCACATTATGAATATTTCACAATTTCCAAAACCTGGTGAAACCATTATTGGTCATCAATACAAAGTAGCCTTTGGTGGTAAAGGTGCAAATCAAGCTGTCGCTTGCGGTCGTAGTGGCGCCGATATTACCTTTATTGCTTGTGTCGGTGATGATGCAATTGGTAGTGAAATCATAGCTCAACTGAAAACAGATAATATTCATATTGATGCAATTAGTATTATTCCGCAGATACCAACAGGTGTCGCGATGATCCTTGTTAATGAACAAGGTGAAAACGTAATTAGCATCGTTGCAGGTGCGAATGGCGCACTAACGCCAACACATTTTCAGCAATATCATCATGTTGTTGAGCATGCTGATGCCTTACTGATGCAATTAGAATCACCATTAGAGACAGTCTTTGAAGCAGCAAAACTGGCAAAGTCACATCACACGAAAGTTATTTTAAATCCTGCTCCAGCAGTGCCTTTATCTGATGAATTTCTGAGTTTTATTGATGTTATCACTCCAAATGAGACGGAAGCCGAAATATTAACAGGCGTTTCTGTGCATGATGAAGCGGGTGCAGCAAAAGCTGCTGAAATCTTACATCGTAAAGGTATCAAACAAGTGCTTATCACTTTGGGTAGCCGTGGCGTATGGTTTAGTGAACAAGGAAAAGGCATGATAATTCCCGGTTTTCGTGTCGAAGCAGTTGATACCATTGCCGCAGGTGATACATTTAACGGTGCATTTGTCACTGCAATATTAGAAGGGAAACCTTCCGTTGAGGCTATCCGTTTTGCTCACGCAGCAGCTGCAATTGCAGTTACACGTCATGGTGCGCAATCTTCAGTTCCTTGGCGTCATGAAATCGAATCATTTTTAGCAGAGCGAGCATAGTACTTTGGCAACAATGAAAGATGTCGCCCGTTTGGCGGGCGTTTCGACATCAACTGTTTCTCACGTTATCAATAACAACCGTTATGTTAGCGAAGGTATTCGTAAAAAGGTTAACGACGCTATCGAAACCTTAAATTACGCGCCTTCTGCTTTAGCGCGTAGTTTAAAAATGAACCGTACTCACACTATCGGTATGTTAGTCACAGCCAGTAGTAACCCGTTCTATGCAGAAGTTGTGCGCGGTGTTGAACGCAGTTGTTATGAAAAAGGCTATAGCCTTATTTTGTGTAACACCGAAGGGGATTACGAGCGCATGGATAGCAGCCTTGAAACCTTGCTGCAAAAACGTGTTGATGGCTTATTATTGATGTCAACGGAAGCCAGAGCGCCCTCTCATGAAGTGCTAAACCGTTATCCTCGTTTACCGATGGTGATGATGGATTGGTCCCCGTTTGAATATGGGGGAGATATTATTCAAGATAACTCTCTGCTCGGGGGAGAAATCGCAACCAATTATCTGATTGAAAAAGGCTTTACTGAAATTGCATGTATCGCAGGCCCACAAGATAAGCTTCCAGCAAAACATCGTTTGCAAGGTTATTATAATGCGATGCAAAAAGCAGGATTAGCTATTCGAAACGAGTTTGTGTTAACCAGTGATTTTGAATTTGCAGGTGGATTTAGCGCAATGCAAAAATTACTCTCACTTTCTGTCTTACCACAAGCTGTTTTTACCTGTAATGACGCGATGGCTGTTGGCGCTTATCAAGCCATTTACCAAAAAGGTTTGCGTGTACCTGATGATATTTCCGTCATGGGTTATGACGATATCGACCTAGCCTCTTATATGATCCCACCGCTTTCGACTATTCACCAACCTAAAGATGAATTGGGAAAACTCGCTGTCAGCCAATTATTGCATCGTATGGAAAACATTGATGCCGATGATAATGTTCTGGTGCTTACACCCAAACTTATAGAGCGTGGCTCGGTGATAGATTTCATAAAATAACAACAAGAAAGTTAGCACTATTATTACTGATGCTCTCTTTTAAGATGAGGGCATTTATTTCTAGTTATATTTATAAAATTAAAGATTTAAAATCAACCAGTTAAATAATTTTTAAAAATATGTCTATTTATCTTTATTTCCTATTGAACCCTCTATATTTTAGCTACTTTCCCTCGTTATTTACGCCATAGACCATGAAGGATGCAAATTTCCATCAAATCTATTATACTATTGCCCTTTCGCATTATCTGATGCAGCGCCATTTAGGGTATTGCTTTAGAATTTTCATGCTTCAATGATAATGTGTCCTTTAATTTATGGGGCAAGTGTTATCCTCATTTTGACGATTAATCACTTCCCATTTTGATAAAATTTGAGAGTATTATTATGTCATTACCTTCTTGTCCTAAGTGCAATTCAGAATACACCTATGAAGATGGTGCAATGTATGTGTGCCCTGAATGTGCTCATGAGTGGAACGATGCTGAGCCTGTTGCTGAAAGTGATGAATTGATTGTTAAAGACGCTAACGGTAACTTATTAGCTGATGGCGATTCAGTGACTGTGATTAAAGATCTCAAAGTCAAAGGTAGCTCAACCATGCTAAAAATTGGTACTAAAGTAAAAGGTATTCGTTTAGTGGAAGGCGACCATAATATTGATTGTAAAATTGATGGCTTTGGACCAATGAAGTTAAAATCTGAATTTGTGAAGAAAAACTAAGATAAATTAATAATACCTTTATTAATTCATTCAGATATTATCAGCATTCTCAAAGGCGCTTATTAAGCGCCTTTTTGTTTAAGTAAACCTTACTCGTTACTCTCACTAAAGTGATCAAAGCCTTTAAGATTAGGGTAAACATCTTCACCATTTCGTAAATAACGAATGCCTTCGCTAATCGGCATAATTTGACCAATACAATGAAAATCTGCACCTGTATGCGCTAATGCTATCTCTAAAGCGCCACGGTTGATTTCTGGTACTGTAAAGCAAAGCTCGTAATCTTCACCGCCACTTAATGCCCAAACCTCTGCTTGTTCTTCGCTCACTTCCGCTTTCATTGCAGGCGAATAAGGTAATGCATCTAAATTTAAGCGCGCACCACAACCACTTGCAGTAAGAATATGATCCAAGTCTGAAATCAGCCCATCAGAAATATCAATCGCAGATGTCGCTAAATGGCGCAATGCTTGACCTTGCAGTAAACGAGGTTGAGGACGCAAATGCCTTGCAACAAAATAGTCACTATGCTCTTTTTCTGTCGGCTGTAATCTATTTTGTAATACAGCAAGCCCTGCCGCGCTATCACCTAAAAAACCCGTAACATAGATCCAATCGCCAATTTTAGCGCCAGAACGAAGTAATGCGGTTCCTTGTGGAACAAGCCCTTGTATTGTGATTGTTAAGCTCAAAGGACCACGAGTAGTATCACCTCCGATTAGCTGGATTGCATAATAATCAGCTAATGCAAAGAAGGAGCGGCTGAATGCCTCGAGCCATTCACTATTTGTATCAGGAAGTGTCAAAGCTAATGAAGCCCAAGAAGGATCTGCACCAACGGCAGCTAAGTCACTAATATTTACAGCCAGTGCTTTATACGCTAAATCTTCAGGTGAGATAGAAGGAAGGAAGTGAATACCACTCACTAAAGTATCGGTGCTAATAGCAACTTGTTGCTTTTCAGGTACCGTTAATATTGCGCAGTCATCTCCAATTCCTGTACTCACATCTTTTCGTTTTACAGGCTGTGAAGTGAAATATTGCTTAATAAGGGAGAATTCACCACAAGGCATTATCTATTTCCTATTTAGCTGTGCATACTAAATGAGTTTTATTAAACAAAAGGCCGGAAATACCGGCCTTGAATTATTTACCATAGAGGAAACGTGAAAAACGTTATTTTTTACGTACAGTTGGTGCAGCTTTATCAAGCACGCCATTAACAAATTTATGGCTATCGTCAGCACCAAATACCTTAGCCAGTTCAATCGCTTCGTTAATCGCAACTTTGTAAGGAACATCTTCACGGAAGCTAAGTTCAAACATTGCTAAACGTAAAATTGCTTTTTCAACTTGACCTAATTCTTCAAGTTGACGGGATAAATAAGGTTCCATCGCCTTATCTAAACGTGTTGCATTAATGGCAACACCCACTAAAAGCTCACGAAAATAAGCAATATCTACACCTTGGGTATCCTGCTCGGATAAAAACTCCAATTCCACATCCGCGATGTCATTTCCGGATAATTGCCATGAGTAGATAGCTTGAACAGCACACTCACGAGCACGACGACGAGCAGCAGGTTTCACAAAATTCCCCTTAAGTTAAAACAGATGATTAGCCTTTTATGGCTTTAAGTACATTGATCATTTCAAGTGCTGTCATTGCCGCTTCAGCACCTTTGTTGCCCGCTTTAGTTCCAGCGCGTTCAATAGCCTGTTCAATATTTTCAGTGGTTAAAACACCAAAAGTCACAGGGATCTCACTTTGCATCGCAACTTGAGATAAACCAGAACTACATTCGCCAGCAACGTATTCAAAATGTGCGGTTCCACCACGGATAACAGTACCTAATGCGATAACTGCATCGTATTTGTCGCTTTCGGCTAATGCTTTAACCGTTAATGGCAACTCATAAGCGCCTGGAACCCAAACGACGGTAATATTTTCAGAGGAAACTTGTCCAATGCGTTCTAATGCATCAACCGCACCTTCTAATAGGCTGTCATTGATGAAGTTATTAAAACGGGCAATTGCAATTGCTACGCGTGCGTTTGGCGCCGCGACAACACCTTTGATTACGTTCATAGGTTACTTTTTTCTCCTATCCGCGGGGGCGCGGATTTTATCATATTCTTTCCCTTACTGCGCTCTGTTTTATTATTACACAGTAAAGGAGCCAAAAACCCTTGATAAATCAAGGTATTTAGTTGGCTGATAACGATGTCGTAACGACAGGAAATAACACACACGGCGCCATTTTACTACAAATAGCGCCGTAGACACACTTATTTGCGTCTATTAATAACGAGGTTTTAAACAAACTCTGATATCAGAGCCAATTTGTTGAAGAGAATCTACTGTAAATTCAGGTGCTTCTGATAATGACGATAGTGGAGAAAGTGTAAATAATCCACGCGCATCATTGCCTAAAATTTTAGGTGCAATATAAATAATAAGCTCATCAACAAGCCCAGCCTCTAATAATGCGCCAGCAAAGTGAGCCCCACTTTCAACCCATACAGTATTGATATTGCGTTTACCCAATTGCATCATTAATAAAACTAAATCCACACCGCTGTTTTTGCCATTCGTTGGTAATAGGATTTCTGATACATTCCCCTGCCAGTCACTTGGGTGTGATTTTGTACGCGCCAACCAGCATTCGCCTTCAATTTGAGTGATTTTATGATCTTCAGTCACTCTATTTTGGCTATCAGCCACAATACGAATAGGTTGGCGTAATGTTTCTTCCGGATAAATGGCTTTTATCTCATCTGAAAGCTCATCCCAACGTACATTCATAGAAGGGTTGTCGGCAAGCACGGTTGCACTTGTCGTTAAAATAGCGCTAGCTTGAGCTCGGAAATTTTGTACATCCCGACGAGATGCTTTAGAGGTTATCCATTGGCTTTCACCTGATGCTAATGCCGTTTTACCATCTAAAGATGCGCCCATTTTGAGCTGAATATAAGGAAAACCCGTTCTCATGCGTTTAAAAAAGCCAACGTTAAGTTTTTCAGCTTCTTGCATTAAAACACCATGAGAAACATCGACTCCTGCTGTTAATAACTTATGTAAGCCTCGTCCAGCAACTTGAGGATTCGGATCTTGCATCGCAGCAACAACGCGTTTTATACCTGCATTAATCAAAGCATCAGCACAAGGCGGTGTTTTACCAAAATGGCTACAAGGCTCAAGAGTGACATAAGCTGTTGCCCCTTTTGCTTTATCTCCTGCCATTTTTAATGCATTGACTTCAGCATGAGGGCCACCTGCGTGATGGTGATAACCTTCACCAATAATCTCACCCTCTTTTACAATCACACACCCCACATTAGGATTAGGCGATGTTGTAAAACGACCTAATGCTGCAAGCTCAATAGCTCGACGCATGTAGTGTTCATCCTGCAGGCTTTCATTTTCACTTGGATTGTTGCTGTTGTTATTTATCATAATAATTACATGTAATTTTATTATTTATCGTTATTTTTCAAATCATTAAATAAAGCACAGTATTAATATATTAATCCTGTAATTTTGCAATTTCTTCACCAAAATCACGGATATCTTCAAAACTACGATAAACAGAAGCAAAGCGAATATAAGCCACTTTATCGAGTTTCTTTAGTTGTTCCATAACAAAATTGCCAATTTCTTTTGAAGGGATTTCTCTTTCACCCGTCGCTCTTAATTGTGATTTGATATGACTTATCGCAGCTTCAACATCGTCTGAACTCACTGGACGCTTTTCTAGCGCTTTAAGCATACCTCGACGAAGTTTCTCTTCATCAAAAGGCTCACGTATTTCATCACTTTTCACAACACGAGGCATCACTAACTCTGCTACTTCAAAGGTAGTAAAACGTTCATGACAAACAAGACATTGGCGACGACGGCGCACTTGTGAACCATCACCAACAAGTCTGGAATCAATTACCTTGGTATCTACGGCTCCACAAAATGGGCAATGCATAGTTATTCCTACTTTTGACAATACTCATAAACAGTGTACCTGTTCAGTGAACAAAAAACACCCTGTCAGTATACACTGGCAGGGTGTTTGCGATGTTTTATCAGAAAAACGCTCTATTATGGTAAGAGTGTTGTCTGATCTGCACCCTCTTTTTCCACTTTTTGTACAATCAAGTGTTCACGTTTCATTCCCATTTTCAGTGCTAATGCAGAAGCCACATAAATAGAAGAAATAGTACCGATTGAAACACCGATTAACATAACTAAAGAGAAGCCTTGAAGCATTGAACCACCAAAGATGTACAGCATTAATACAACTAATAATGTTGTTGCTGATGTCATGATGGTACGGCTTAATGTCTGTGTAAGAGAAACGTTCATAATTTCATATGATGTTCCTCGACGAATTTTACGGAAGTTCTCACGAATACGGTCTGATACAACGATACTATCGTTTAGTGAGTAACCGATAACAGACATCAATGACGCTACAATGGTTAAGTCAACTTCTATGTGGAACAGTGAAAGAACACCCAGTGTTATCACTACGTCATGCGCAAGTGCAATAACTGCACCTAACGCCAAACGCCACTCAAAACGGAATCCAACATAGATAAGAATACAGATAAGTGCAGATAACAACGCCATTGCACCGGTTTGAGCCAATTCACTACCCACACTTGGCCCCACAAATTCAATACGTTTTACCACAGCATCGTTATCAACTTTAGCATTGATGACATCGATGACTTGCTTACCTAATTCTTGACCAGCCTGTCCTTCAACAGGAGGCATACGCACCATAATATCTCGGCTGCTACCAAAGTTTTGTAATAGAGGATCTTTAAAGCCTGCTGCATCTAGGCTATCACGCATTTTATCAAGGTCGGCTGGTTGACTGAGATTGATCTCAATTACTGTACCACCTGTAAAATCCAGTCCCCAGTTAAATCCTTTCACGGAAATGATAGCAATTGACGCTATCAAAAGCAGAAACGAAATACTAAAGGCGACGTTGTCCCAACGCATAAAGTCAATGACTCTACGACCATGGTTTAATTGTTCAACAGTATAATCCTGTGCCACAACGTGCTCCTTAAATAGACAGTTTCTTAACGCGTTTACCACCATACAACAGGTTTACAATCGCACGAGTACCGACGATAGCGGTAAACATGGATGTTGCAACCCCGATTGCAGTTGTGATAGCAAAGCCTTTAATTGAGCCGGTGCCGACTGCATAAAGGATCACAGCTGTAATTAATGTGGTTAAGTTCGCATCAATAATACTGGAGAAGGCACCTTTATAACCTTCATGGATTGCTTGTTGTACTGATCGACCATTACGTAACTCTTCTTTGATACGTTCGTTTATCAGTACGTTGGCATCGACGGCGACGGCAAGTGTTAATACGATACCTGCAATACCCGGCATGGTCAGTGTTGCGCCTGGTAATAGTGACATTACCCCAACGATTAACACTAAGTTTGCCATTAATGCAGTACTCGCAATCACACCAAATTTACGATAATAAATTATCATAAAGGCAACAGACGCAATCAGACCCCATAAACACGCTTCTAAACCTTGGGTAATATTTTGTAGCCCCAAAGTTGGACCAATCGTTCTTTCTTCAACGATTTGAATAGGTGCAATCAACGCACCAGCACGTAATAATAGAGACAATTGACGTGCTTCATTCGCATTTGAAATACCCGTAATACGGAAGCTATTTCCTAAACGACTTTGAATATTCGCAACGTTGATCACTTCTTCACTTTTAACTAATACAGCTCGGTCATTCTCATCACGTTTACCGCTGTCTTTATACTCTACGAACAATGTTGCCATCGGTTTACCGACGTTGTCTTTCGTAAAGTTAGACATGATAGAACCACCCGCGCTATCAAGTGAAATATTCACTTGAGGTTGACCATATTCATCAGCTTGAGAAGTTGAGTCAGTAATGTGGTCACCCGTTAAAATAACGCGTTTATAGAGAATGGTTGGCATACCTTCACGGGTATATTTCACTTCTGAGTCACCCGGAATACGACCCGTTTCTAAAGCAGAAGGATCAACAGTGGTATTGACTAAGCGGAATTCTAATGTTGCTGTCGCACCTAAGATTTCTTTAGCGCGAGCGGTATCTTGGATACCTGGTAATTCAACAACAATTCGGTCAGCGCCTTGACGTTGAACTAATGGCTCTGCAACACCTAACTGGTTAACACGATTACGTAAGATAGTGATGTTTTGCTGTACTGCATAAGTACGCGCATCACGTAAACGTTCGTCAGTAAAAATAGCTCTTAACGAGTTATTTGCGCCATCTCTAAAAATGAGATCTTGATTACGACGAGTTAAGTAATCTGAAGCTTTAGCGCGATCATCCGAATTACGGAAACGGATTTCAACGCCATAGTTATCCGTTTTACGGATAGATGAATACGGAATGCCTTCATCACGTAATAATGTACGTAGACTTTCAACATTTTGTTCCTGAAGTTTACCTAACGCGGTTTCCATATCGACTTCCATCAAGAAGTGAACACCACCACGTAAGTCTAACCCCAGTTTCATCGGCTCACCGCCAATGGCTTCTAACCATTTTGGTGTTGCCGGTGCAAGGTTAAGTGCAACAATGAACTGGTCACCTAATGCAGGCAACAACACTTCGCGGGCACGTAACTGAATATCAGGGTTACCGAAACGAGCCAAAATCGCACCATTTTCAAGTGCAATAGATTTCGCTTCAATTTTTTCTTTATCTAATAAAGATCGAACTTGATCCAGTGTTTGCTCATTGGCGGCGGTTCCCCGCGCGCCAGTGATTTGAACAGCCGGATCCTCACCATATAGGTTAGGAAGTGCGTAAAGCAGACCGATGAGGATAGCGGCTATCAACATCAGGTACTTCCACAAAGGATAACGGTTTAGCACGGCAGTTCCCTTTTCCCTTTGGGGAAATGTTATTAAATAGCTTTCATTGTGCCTTTAGGTAATACAGCGGCAACAAAGTCACGTTTGATAGTTACTTCAGTTGTTTCATTCAGAGCAACAACGATATAGCCGTTATCTGAAACCTTAACAACACGACCAATTAAACCACCAGTCGTTAAAACTTCATCACCTTTACCAATAGAATCCATCAGTTTACGATGTTCTTTAGTACGTTTTTGCTGTGGACGTAGGATCATAAAATAGAAAATCAGAATAAAGATCACTAACATCGGTAAAATAGACATAAAGCTAGCTTCAGGTGCTGCTTGTCCAGCAGAAGCAACAGCATCAGAAATGAAAAAACTCATTCACTTTTCCTCATTGTTGTCGATATCGACGATATTCAAGTTATAAGCCCAATATCATACACAGAATTGGGCTTTCTCGTATACATTATTCACACTTAGTCGCACTGCCATTTAGCGGTGGGACGGGTTTTCCAATACGTTCGTAGAATTCGTGTACAAACTCTTCAAAACGCGAGTCTTCAATAGACTGACGAATTTCAGCCATCAAACGCTGATAATAACGCAAGTTGTGGATAGTGTTCAGCCTTGCACCTAAAATTTCGTTACAACGATCAAGATGATGTAAATAAGCACGGCTATAATTTTTACAGGTATAGCAGTCACAATGTTCATCAAGCGTTGATGTGTCAGAGCGATGTTTCGCATTACGAATTTTAATCACACCATCAGTTACAAACAGATGACCATTTCGTGCATTTCGTGTTGGCATAACACAGTCAAACATATCAATACCACGACGAACACCTTCAACTAAATCTTCTGGTTTACCGACACCCATTAAATAACGCGGTTTATTCGCAGGAATTTGAGGGCAGACATGCTCTAAAATACGATGCATATCTTCTTTAGGTTCACCGACCGCAAGGCCGCCGACAGCGTAACCGTCAAAACCAATTTCAACTAGTCCTTTTACGGAGATATCGCGTAAATCTTCGTAAACACCGCCTTGAATAATACCGAATAATGAATTTTTGTTATTAAGTTCATCAAAGCGCGCACGACTACGTTTAGCCCAACGTAATGACATCTCCATTGAGTTTTTCGCATAATCCCAATCGGAAGGATATGGCGTACACTCATCAAAAATCATCACAATGTCAGAACCCAAATCGTATTGGATTTCCATTGATTTTTCTGGGCTTAAGAAAATCTTTTCACCATTAATAGGGTTACGGAAATGCACACCCTCTTCTTTAATTTTACGCATTGCGCCTAAACTAAAGACTTGGAAGCCGCCTGAGTCCGTTAAAATAGGGCCTTGCCATTGCATAAAATCATGTAAATCACCATGTAACTTCATGATTTCTTGACCCGGGCGTAACCATAGGTGGAAAGTGTTGCCTAAAAGAATTTGTGCACCTGTTGCTTTTACTTCTTCAGGAGTCATTCCTTTTACTGTGCCGTAAGTACCCACTGGCATAAATGCAGGTGTTTCAACAACACCTCGTTCAAAAATAAGGCGACCGCGGCGAGCATTACCGTCGGTTTTGTCTAATTCGTATTTCACTAATCCTCCAAGCATCAGAAAAACAGTCCAATGCGCAATAAAAAACAGCACATTCTAATCATTTGTTAGACGGCTGTATATGTTACTTCAACAAAAACCCGTGCTTAGTCAAAAGGATTAAGCAATAAAATTGAAATAACAATTCATAAAATGAAGAAAAACGTTAAAAAGAATAATAAATCTTTATTCTTGTCCTACTTTTTCATTGATAGCTAAAGGATTACCCGTAATAAACATCGCATCACCATAACTGAAAAAACGATACTCTTGCTCAACCGCTTCTTTATAGGCATTCATGGTATTTTTATACCCAGCAAAAGCAGAAACCAGCATGATTAAAGTCGATTCAGGCAAATGGAAATTCGTAATCAATGCATCAATAATTTGATATTGATAACCCGGATAAATAAAGATTTGGGTATCATCGAAGAAAGGTGCTATTAACGCATCTTTTGTTGCCTTAGCCGCACTTTCTAACGAACGAACAGAGGTTGTCCCCACAGCGATCACTCGATTACCACGCGCTTTACACGCTAATACAGCATCAACCACTTCTTGTGGTACTTCTGCGTATTCAGAATGCATTGTGTGTTCTTCGATATTATCAACACGCACTGGTTGGAAAGTTCCCGCCCCTACATGCAGTGTGACAAACGCCATCTCAACACCTTTTTCTTTTAAGGCTTGAAGTAATGGTTCATCAAAGTGTAATCCCGCAGTAGGTGCTGCAACAGCGCCTGGACGCTCATTATAAACCGTTTGATAAAGCTCTTTATCAGACTCTTCATCAGGACGATCAATATAAGGAGGTAAAGGCATATGCCCAATGCTATTAAGAATAGTTAGAACATCTCTTTCATCATCGAAGCGAATTTCAAAAAGTGTATCATGACGCGCAACCATAGTTGCTTGTACACTTTCATCTTCACCTAGCACAAGCGCAGCACCTTCTTTCGGTGATTTGGAGGCTCTAACATGAGCAAGGACGCGATGTTCATCAAGCATACGCTCAACTAGTACTTCGATTTTACCACCTGACGCTTTACGCCCATAAATACGCGCAGGGATCACCCGCGTATTATTAAAAACCAGTAGATCACCGGCATTTATTTTATCTAACACATCGGTAAAAATACCGTGTGATAAAGCACCAGTCTCACCTTCTAAAGAGAGCAAACGACAACCACTGCGTTGAGGTTGTGGATAGTGAGCAATCAAGGCTTCTGGCAATTCAAATGTAAAGTCTGATACACGCATAATTAAACGACTACTTTCATAAAAAACAGGCGGACTAGTCTAGTGCTGCCAGCTTATCAGTGCAAGAAAGAAGCCCTTTTTTATTCAAAAAGCGCTATGATGATGTGATGAATTATCTTGCTCACTTACATCTGGCCTTTAGGGCAAAAAGCTCTCTATTAGGCAATATGATGGCAGATTACGTTAAAGGCGCACCTAGCTCTGATTACAGCCAAGCTGTTATTGAGGGCATTCGCATGCATAGACGCATTGATGTGCTTACAGACACTCACCCATTAGTCAAGCAAGCTCGCCTTTTATTTCCTGATGAATATCGCCGAGTTTCACCAATTACCTTAGATGTTTTTTGGGATCATTTTCTTTCTTTAAATTGGTTGAAATTTGAACCAGATTTACCGTTGATTGAATTTGTTACCAAGACCCGAAATATTATTGAACCTGATTTATGGCAAACACCAGAAAAATTCCAAGAGCTTAATGAGTATCTATGGTCACAATCTTGGTTAATTCGTTATGCTGACAAGGCATATATTGCTCAAACATTGAAAGGAATGGCAAGAAGAAGACCACGATTAAGTGCACTAGCTGGCTCTTATATTGTTCTTGAAACCCACTATGACGAACTAAGTGAAATTTTTTGGCAGTTTTATCCACAATTGCTAGAAAGAGCACAACATCACCAACTTGATGACTGATACATTTAACTACCATATTGAGTTTCATCTTTTTGTCATATTGTAGAATTACATTTGATATATCAAAGAGATGCTAAGTCAATTTATCATGTTATTCGTAACGATTTGTTAACAAGCATAGTATTCATTTCCAAAGTTGATTAGAATGAATCGTTATACAAGGAGTCATAAATAATCCTACTTTATTGTATTAAGTTGATAGTTATAATCTATCAAATAGATTGTTCTGTTTAACTTTATCAATAGCGATTGATTATTTATGCTGTATGCATCATTTAAAAACAGGGTATACCCCTTGAATTTACTCTAAATAGTTCGAGGTGTAGCTAGGCGACAAGTGAATGAGCCGCTAAGAGCATACAATAGTATGTGACTAGTGCGAATGAACGCAGTCAACAACGCTACAACTTGAAATATGACGAATAAAAACAGGGTACACATCCTGAATTTACTCTAAATAGTTCGAGGTGTAGCTAGGCGACAAGTGAATGAGTCTCTAGGAGCATACAATAGTATGTGACTAGTGCGAATGAACGCAGTCAACAACGCTACAACTTGAAATATGACGAGTACAAACTCTTTCAATCTACAGGAGTACATTATGGTTCTGGTTACTCGCAAAGCCCCTGATTTCACAGCTGCTGCCGTTTTAGGTAATGGCGAAATCGTTAATGATTTCAACCTGCATTCATTTATCAAAGGCAAACCTGCCGTTATTTTCTTCTGGCCAATGGATTTCACTTTTGTTTGCCCTTCAGAGCTGATTGCATTTGATCACCGTTTTGAAGAATTCAAAAAACGTGGCGTTGAAATCATCGGTGTTTCTATGGACTCTGAATTCGTTCATAACGCATGGCGTAAAACCCCAATTGATGATGGCGGTATTGGTGAAGTTAAATACCCAATGGTTGCTGATATCAAACATGACATCATCAAAGCTTACGGCATCGAACACCCAGAAGCAGGCGTTGCTCTGCGCGGTTCATTCCTGATTGACAAAGAAGGTGTTGTTCGTCACCAAGTCGTTAACGATCTACCACTTGGTCGTAATATCGATGAAATGATCCGTATGGTTGACGCACTGCAATTCCACGAAGAACACGGCGAAGTTTGCCCTGCACAGTGGGAAAAAGGTCAAGAAGGTATGGGCGCATCTCCAGACGGCGTTGCTAAATATCTGAAAGCAAACTCTGGCAAACTGTAATATTCCAGTAAGCTACTATTTTTCTAAAAGCCTGTGAAAACAGGCTTTTTTTATTTATTCAGCACTTATCTATTTATTTCTTATCAACTCTATTTATTACTGCAATTAGTTATACTCAAGCTTATTGTTTACCTGCTTAAAGATAGTTTTGTGATCATCACATCAAAAAAAATTCTCATCACCAATAACCTCTCTCTATACTTATTGTTACGCAATTGTTAATTCGTATTAATAACAGCGTAAAACTCTATATTTGTATTTATTAAATATAACTCCCTGTTATAAATGGAGATAATAATGATTACTATAAAAAAGACTCACCTGCTGTTACTCACCGCCCTTTTTTCACATTCACTTTATGCTGCCTATGAACCCGCGGTTGAAGCACAACATGGTATGGTTGTCTCTTCTCAACATTTAGCATCACAAGTCGGGAATGATATTTTACAAAAAGGGGGGAATGCGATTGATGCCGCCGTTGCAGTTGGTTATGCACAAGCTGTCGTAAATGCCTGCTGCGGTAATATTGGTGGCGGTGGTTTTATGACAATACACCTTGCTGATGGCACAAATACCTTTATTAATTTCAGGGAAACCGCGCCTGCCGCAGCATCTAAAAATATGTATTTAGATAAAGAGGGTAACTTAATTAAAGGTGCCAGTTTATATGGCTATCTCGCTTCAGGTGTACCTGGTACGGTAAAAGGGCTTGATGCTGCATTAGAAAAATACGGCACCCTTTCACGCCAAGAAGTGATGGCACCTGCGATTAAACTTGCAAGAGAAGGCTATATTTTAACGCGTGCTGATACCGATGTATTAGAAACAACAACAGAGCGCTTTAAACAAGATCCTGAATCGGCAAAAATTTTCTTAAAACCAGATAGAACACCATGGCAACCTGGTGATCGCTTAATTCAGACTGACTTAGCCAATACGCTTGAGCTTATTGCAGAGCAAGGTGCAGAGGCTTTTTATCAAGGTGAAATTCCTAAAAAAGTAGAAGAAGCCTCAAAACAGCATAAGGGAATGCTAACTAAAGATGATTTCGCAAACTTCACTATCACCGAGACCAAACCTATCACCTGTACTTATCGGGGTTATGAATTTATTTCTGCACCACCACCCAGCTCAGGCGGAGTCACTATCTGCCAAACATTGAATATTTTGGAAGGCTATGATCTTAAATCGATGGGCTTTAATTCAGCTGAATATGTTCATACACTAACGGAAGCAATGCGTCATGCTTATATGGACAGAAACACTTTTCTTGGCGATCCTCAATTTATTAATAATCCAACAGAAAAGTTACTCAGTAAAACTTATGCCACTGAAATTCGCCAACAAATAAAACCCAATAAAGCTACTCCATCAGTAAATGTACAACCTGGTATTGCACCTCATGAAAGCCCTGAAACAACACACTACTCAGTTATAGATAAAAATGGTAACGCAGTTTCAACCACTTATACTATAAATGGTCGTTTCGGTGCCGTTGTTATTGCGCCTGGAACAGGTTTTTTCCTCAATAATGAAATGGATGATTTTACAACCAAAGTTGGCGAGAAAAATCTCTATGGCTTAGTACAAGGTGAACGTAATAGCATTGCCCCATTAAAACGCCCATTATCATCAATGAGCCCAACCATTGTAACGAAAGAAGGCAAACCCTTCTTAATATTAGGATCACCGGGAGGCTCACGAATTATCTCAATCACCTTACAAACAGCACTTAATATCATTGAGTTTGGTATGCCACCGCAAGAAGCCGTTAATAGCCCTCGCATTCATCATCAATGGCTACCTGATGAGGTTTATTATGAACAACGAGGGTTATCAAAAGACACGTTAGAAAAACTTTCTACCATGGGATATAAAATGGTAGAACAAACCCCATGGGGAGCTGCTGAATTGATTATGGTTGGACTCCCCGGAGAAGAAGGCGTGATCCCAACTTCATCAGGCAATGATTCTGCTGTTTCTGGAGCAGTGCGTGAAGGTTATATTTATGGATCAAATGATGTGCGCCGCCCTGCTGGTAAAGCTGTGGGTTACTAATATCTAAATTCACTAATATCTAAATTCACTAATTTCAAAAAAATAAAAATGAAGTCTCCCCAGTAGTTGGACAACCAATTACTGGGGGTTTTTATTACAAATCCTAGTACAAACAATTAGACATTCGTCGTGAATGTGGGGCTTTAAACCAAACGCTTTAGTGATTTTTAGCTTTATCAATATCTCTTTGTTGTGTTGTTACCACAAAAGAAACCTTCTCTTAATTAGATAAGGTTTTTCTATTATAAAAATGATCTAGTCATGGTTTTACAATTTATTCATATTTACAGCTATTAATAATAATCAAAACTCATATTTAATTTAATCGATAATTAATATCGAATATCAATTTGTTATTAAAATAATAACATCAAATAAAATACAAGAACAAATCACCTTTAATTTAGTTTCAATAATAGAATATATATAAATAGTAGTTATTCTCTTTCGTAATTACAGATAAAAATAATAATCATTTAATTAAATAAATTAAATAACACGAATTGTTTTTATTTCTATGATAGTAATCACAGAATAAATTTTTTAATAACCACACTATCAGAAAGGATAATAAAAATACGTAAAAAAAATGATATAACACATTGTAAATACAAATATTTAACATTTTCTTACAACGTGTTTTTTAATCATAAAAAGAGTTGAAATCTATAATCTATCTGCTAACGATACCGTTATTATATTTTTTATATAACGATAAGGCAAGCGGGTAAATAAAGAATTTATCATCACAACTTATTTCTTAATAAAATTAGTTAAGCGGAGATAAATATTAATGTCTGATACACATCATCGTCCAATATTAGATATTGGGCTATCAAGACTAGAGTTTCTGCGAATATCCGGTAAAGGGCTTGCAGGGATCACGATAGCACCCGCATTGCTTTCTCTTTTAGGTTGTAAGCAAGAAGAAATAGACAGCGGAATAATTCAATTAACCACAACACCTAAAGGCGTTTTAGTCACAAATAGAGCGCGTTGCACAGGATGCCACCGCTGCGAAACAGCATGTACAACATGGAATGATGGAAGCGTTGGATCATTCTTCTCACGTACCAAAATCCATCGTCACTTTTATTTTGGTGATAAAGGTATTGGCTCCGGTGGTGGACTTTATGGCGATTTAAACTTTACAACGGATACATGCCGCCAATGTAAAGATCCTGAATGTATGAAGGTCTGCCCAGTCAAAGCTATCCGTTATCAAGAAGAGTTCGGCTGTATTGTCGTTGATACACGTCGTTGTATTGGTTGTGCCGCCTGTACAACAGCTTGTCCGTGGATGATGGCAACCGTCAACCCACAAACTAAAAAATCCGGCAAATGCAATTTATGTGGTGAGTGTGCATCAGCGTGCCCAACAGGTGCTCTGCAAATCATTGAATGGAAAGAAATTACTGTTTAATAAATCCAGACAATCACATCACTGAACCACATTTAGATTAGGAAGCAATATTATGACTAACGGCTGGACTGGAAATATTCTAAGAATCAATTTAACTACCGGTGCCATCACTCGTGAAAGCTCAAGCAAGTATAAATTCTTGATTGGTGGTATGGGCTTTGGCTACAAAATCATGTACGAAGAGGTTGCTCCCGGCGTTAAACCTTTTGATGAAGAAAACAAAGTTGTTTTTGCAGTAGGTCCTTTAACTGGATCTGGCGCACCTTGTAGCTCTCGCGTCAATATCACCTCTCTTTCCACCTTTACTCGTGGCAACCTCGTTGTTGACGCTCATATGGGTGGGTTTTTCGCAGCATGGATGAAGTTTGCAGGCTATGACTCTCTGATTATTGAAGGTAAATCAGATAAACCTGTTTGGATCCATATTGATGATGACCAAGTTTCTATTGAAGATGCCTCTTTCTTATGGGGTAAAGGCGTTCGTCAAACCACAGAAGAGCTGTGCGCGCAAACTAGCCCTGAAGCCTGTGTTGCCGCAATTGGTCCTGCGGGTGAAAACTTAGTCCCGTTATCTGGCATTATTAATAGCCGTAATCACAGTGGTGGTGCGGGTGTTGGTGCAGTGTTAGGCGCAAAAAAATTAAAAGCGATTGTTGTCGAAGGTAGCCGAGGCGTTAACGTTGCAGATCGTAAAGCGTTAAAAGAACTTAACGACTACATGATGACGCAATTAATTGGTTCTAATAATAACCACGTTGTACCAAGCACACCACAATCATGGGCTGAATATTCTCATCCAGGTTCTCGCTGGACTGCACGCAAAGGACTTTTCTGGGGTGCGGCTGAAGGCGGACCTATCGAAACGGGTGAAATTCCTCCTGGTGATATCAATACCGTTGGTTTTAGAACCATGAAATCCACCTTTGACCTTGGTCCTGAAGCTGAAGAATACACGGTCAAAATGGGAGGTTGCCACTCTTGTCCTATTCGTTGTATGGCGCAGCTTAATGTTCCACAAGCGAAAAAATTTGGTGTACCGCAAACTGGGGGTAATACCTGCGTTGCAAACTTTGTTCACACCACCATTTTCCCTAATGGCCCTAAAGATGTTGAGAAAAAAGGGGATGGCAACGTTGTTGGTAATCTTGTTGGTCTGAATATTTTTGATGATATGGGATTATGGTGTAACTACGGTCAACTCCATCGTGACTTCACTTATTGTTATACCCACGGCGTCTTTAAACGTGTGCTTTCTGAAGAAGAATATAACGATATTCCTTGGGATAAACTGGAAGAAGGTAACCCAGAATTTATCAAAGATTTCTATTACCGTTTAGCGCATCGTAAAGGTGAATTTAGCCACCTTGCCGATGGATCTTACCTGATGGCTCAGCGTTGGAATTTAGGTGAAGAGTATTGGGGTAACAAGAAAAATAAACTTTGGTCACCAATGGGCTTCCCAATTCACCACGCCAATGAAGCCTCTGCACAAGTTGGTTCTATCGTTAACTGTATGTTTAACCGCGACGCGATGACACATACCCATATCAACTATATCGGTAGTGGTTTACCGCTGAAATTGCAAAAAGAGATTGCAGGTGAGCTATTTGGCTCTGGTGATGCTTTTGATGAAACCAAAAACTACACACCAATTAATAAAGCAAAAATTGCTTATACCAAATGGACTCTCTTACGTAGTTGCTTACACGATGCCGTCACTTTATGTAACTGGGTATGGCCGATGACGGTTTCCCCTCATAAGAGCCGTAACTATCGTGGTGATCTTGAAATGGAAGCCAAATTCTTCACGGCGATCACAGGTGAACCAACCACATCTAAAGATTTGGATTTAGCCTCAGAGCGTATCTTCACCTTACACCGTGCTTATACCGTTAAATTAATGAACACTATGGATATGCGCAATGAGCATGACCAAATCTGTTCATGGGTATTTGATAAAGATCCTGATATTCCTGTCTTTACTGAAGGTACAGACAAAATGGACAGAGAAGATATGCAGCTTTCTCTCACCATGTTCTATGAAGAAATGGGCTGGGACCCTAAATTAGGTTGCCCAACAAAAGAAACTTTAGTTCGCCTTGGATTACAAGATGTTGCAGATGATTTAGCGTCTCGTGGTTTATTACCAAGTTAATAGGTAAAAGAAGGAGATCATGATGATAGAACAAAGTGCATCGGCTTCTATACCACAAGATATCGCTGATGATGCAGATATTGCTTTAGAGCAACCTGATATTTCTCGTCGCCGTTGGTTACTGCCACTATCAGAAACTGGTGTTGGACGTAGTGCTAACACCTCAACGGATATCGTAGAAGAACCCGTTGCAGAGATAGCAGAATTATCTGCCGAACAACATCTAGCGAATGCGATACGTCAATGTTCAAAAGAAGGTGAACTATTAGCAATTTCAACGCTGTATGATGCGCCCTATTCTCTAACAGAAGAAGATATTGCGCAGTTAGAAACCGCGTTAAAGAGCGACGAGTTTATTGATATCGCCCATTTAAGTCTCAATGGCGAGGATTATTTCTACTCAGATGAATTTATGTCAGATAACTTCGCACAACTGCAATTACTAAACCGCTATGCGGATATTTGTACAGCAATTGCAGGTGTGGTTCGTTTTGAATGTGAAACCTATCCTCGACCATTGAAACAAAGCATGTTGATGTCTGAACCTTTTCAGTACACGGCTTCAGAGATTGAAGATGCACTGACACTGATGAAAACTCACCCTGATTTTCAGGATATTCAGCAAGTTTTAGCGTCCAACGATGCCCCTTATCTCTTTAGCAATACGTTAATGAGTTACGGCAAAGCACGAGGCTTAACTGAATGGATTGAGGTAGAACAACATGAAAATCCTTAACGTTCTGCCTTATCAACGAAATTCGATGTGGGTATTACAACATCATCAGACTGAGGAGCAAAAATAATGCGTGTTTCTCGCCGTAAATTTGTAGCAGGTATGGGATCGGTCATTTTTTTCAGTGCGCCACTAGGAAGTGCGCTTGCAGCAACTGCAGAAAAAAAACCTATCCGCTATGCCATGATCCACGATGAGACGCTCTGTAATGGCTGTAATATCTGTGCCACTGCATGTCGTCGATTAAATAAAGTACCCAATGGAATGGCTCGAATGGATATTGCTCATATTCCATTAAGCCTCAAAGAAGATAACGATAAATACCATTTCTTTAGACACTCTTGCCAGCAATGTGAAGACGCCCCTTGTATCCCAGTTTGTCCTACGGGTGCTTCTTGGCGTGATGAAACCAATGGCATTGTTCGTGTTAATAAAGAGAAATGTATTGGTTGTAGCTATTGTATATCAGCATGCCCATACCAAGTCCGTTATCTTAACCCTGTGACACATGTTGCTGATAAATGTGATTTTTGTCTTGAGTCTCGATTACAAAAAGGTTTCCCACCGATTTGTGTGAGCGCTTGTCCACAAAATGCCTTGTTATTTGGTAGAGAAGACAGCCCTCAAATTCAAGAATGGCTCAAAACACATGATTACTATATCTATCAACTCGATGGCGTAGGAAAACCACATCTCTATCGTCGTGTAGGGCCTCATTCTCAAGAGGAGGGTAAAGTATGAGTGCAGTTAATATCATGCCAAATGCCGAGCAATTTCAAGCCTCACTAAAAGAGTATGTCTTAATCTATACGCCTGACTATTTACCACTTTGGTTAATTGTTGCAGGGGTGCTCTTAGTGGGGATGTTGCTTGTTCTCGCACTGCATAGCTTCTTGCGTTATCGCTTTGCCACACCACACGGTGAGTCTCATAAAGAAGAGAAGCTCTATCTTTACTCTAAAGCAGTGCGTTTGTGGCACTGGAGTAATGCCTCTTTATTTATTCTGTTGCTTCTCAGTGGTGGCATTAACCATTTCGCCCTACTTTCTGCACACGATACGGCATTATTAGTTAGCGTGCATGAAATCTGTGGTTATCTACTATTAGTTTGCTGGTTATCCTTCGTACTGATTAACCTTGTTGGTGGTAATGGCAAGTTTTACCGCATTGATGGCAAAAATTGGTTACAACGCACCTTAATGCAAGTTCGTTTTTACCTCTACGGCATTATCAAAGGCGAAGATCACCCCTTCCCAGCAACACCGAATGTTAAATTTAATCCACTGCAACAAATGGCTTATTTAGGTGTGATGTACGCATTAGTCCCACTCCTTTTGATAACGGGCGTTTTACTGCAAAATCCAGCATTTATTCCTGCTGATGCAGTGATGTTTAAAGCATGGCTATTGATCGCACACCAAGTATTAGCCGTATGTAGTGTCTTTTTTATTCTTGGTCACCTGTATCTGTGTACGACAGGCAGAACCCCGTTCCAAACATTTCGCAGTATGGTTGACGGTTACCACAGACACTAATTGATACATGGATTAAGGAGCTTATATGTCAGTCCCTTCAAAGGAAAATATCACATTAACAAAAGAAGACTTACGACAACTGCATGTTTCAACTTCACTTTATCGTTGGTTTTTACGTTATTTTCCTGATGGAGGCACTTACAGTGCTATCCATAGTGAGTTAATAAAACAGCGCCGTACACAGTGGATAGAGAGTTTTATTCAATATATTTATTTACGTCATTTTAGTGAAGCATCCTTTGCCAAACAGGAACAAGAAGTCATGGAAAACATCTTGTTCCTGCTCGGCAATGAACAACAAGGCGTGTCATTACAACGCCTGCCATATCACAATACTTTGCCAACATCTGAAAATATTCAATTTTCTACCGAATGGCATCAATTGATCTTAAAAAGTCAGCAATTAAGTACCGATCTTGCTTTGTGTGGGAGTAATAATATTGTGGCTTTTTCTGGCGATGAAAACAGCATTGCCAACACAGGTTATAGTAATCAATTGATGAATACGGGTTTTGCAGGAAAAGTATGTAATACGGGTAATCAATGTCGTATTGGCAGCTTAGGTGGACGCTCTCGCATTTGTAATAGCGGCAATGATGTCAAAATTTATGCCTCTGGTAATGGTGTTCATATCGCAAACAGTGGCATGCGTAATTTTATTACTGCCTCGCAAGATCGAGCAAAAGTCACTAACACAGGTGATTTAGCACAAATCAACGTAACCGGACAAAACTCTGTCGCGATTAATACTGGTGATAATTGTAAAGTCACGGTATCTGGCGACGACAGTATTTGTATCTCAACAGGTAATCTACATCAATTCTGCTTAGGAAAAGGCGGTAGTGCAGTTATTGCTTATCATGATGGCAATCGTACTCGTTTTAAAATTTTCTATGAAGGTGAAGATGATATTGTTGCTGGAGTTCATTATTATTTAGATGAAAACCAACAGCCTGTGGCAGAAAAACAGTATTCTACAGATAAAAATTAATGAGCAATCTAAGCTAAACTGTTTGCTCTACTCTTAAATCAAATAGATACTATAATGTCCAAAATAGCTATTTTTTGCTATAATTAGACATTATAGTATCTATTTGAGGCTAACAAATGAAACTCACATTACTTACTGATCTCGATGTTAGTCGAGCCTTTGCCTCTCATTTACGAAAGTTGCGTGAAAAAGAAAAATGGTCACGCGAACAACTTGCCGAGCGTAGTACAGTTCCTGCTTCAACTATCAAAAAGTTTGAATTACAAGGTAAAATTTCACTACGCCAGTTACTGTTACTTTGGCAATGCCTTGATGATTTAAATAATCTTTATGCGGTTGTTGATCCTAAGAAAGTGAATAAACCACGTATGCCAAGGACTATTGAAGAGGTATTACAAGATGAGTTTTAAGCCAATCCAAAAGCTAAATGTGACACGGACGTTATCTACAGGTGACTCTGTTTTAATGGGAACATTGGTACAAAACCATAGTGGTGTATTTTTTCAATATGATGCGCATTACCTAACACAATTTGGTAATAGTTCACCTTTTAATCTACAGAATAATACGGATTTACAAATAGCACCTAAAAAACCTCATGGCAATTTGCAAGGGCTTTTCTCAGATAGTTTACCTGATGGATGGGGACGCTTATTGCAAGATAGAATATTCCGCCAACATGGTATACAACCGCATGAAATTACAACGATGGATAGGTTAGCCTTTGTTGGTAATAAAGGTATGGGAGGATTATCTTATTTACCAGTCTCTGACTATCAAATAGATGAACAGTTTGAAGTTGATTTAATTAATTTAGGTTTAGAAGCACAAGCTGTATTTGATGGTCAAACGGAAATTGTTTTATCTGAACTTGCTATTGTTGGTAGCTCCGGCGGAGCTAGACCTAAAGCGTTGCTTTATTTTAAGCAAGGGGATTTTAATCAATGTAAAACGTATGAAGAAGAAGGTGATGAATCATGGCTGATCAAATTTACGTCTAAGAACTTACCTCTTGGCCACGATGAAGGGCTATGTGAAGCGATCTATCTCATCCTAGCAAAAGAGCTAGAGCTCAATCCCCCACAATGGCAACTTATTGATGTTCCTAAAAACAGTGATGGAAAATCTTGGTTAGCGCTAAAACGCTTTGATCGTGTCACAAATAGCTCAGGTAAATCAGGGCGTTTAATCATGCACAGTGCATGCGGATTATTAGATGCTGATTTTAGGCTACCTTCTTTGGATTACGAAGATTTAATCAAAGTAAACCGCGTACTATGCAAATCAGTTTCAGCCGGACAACTCCAGTTTAGACGAGCTATTTTTAATCTATTCGCTTCTAATCAAGATGATCACAGTAAAAACTGGTCATTTCTACAATATGATGATGGGCACTGGGAGTCGGCACCTTTTTATGATGTGACCTATAACCCCAATCCAAGAAATGAGCATATCACTTCATTTGGCGGGTATGGTAAAAAGCCACCATTAAATACAATAAAGCAGCTTGCTGAAATAGCTGGTTTTGAAAGTTGGCAACAAGCACAAGCGTATATTCATCATACCGTTGATGTTATTGCTCGATTCTCATCACTTGCCAAAGAATATGATGTATCAAAATTAGTACAAACAGATATAGAAAAAACACTGGCTGACCGTTTAAAAGAGAACCAGCACTTACTTTAATTCCAACAAAAAGGGAAACTTTCGTTTCCCTTTTTATGTTTAAATCAATGTGCTTTATCGCTTATTTAGTCACTTCAGTCTGGATCACTTTTTTACTCGGTGAGCCTGCAACCTTATCGTAAATACCACACACAACAATTGTCACCAATACAGGAATGAGCCATGCTAATCCCTGCTCACTTAATGGCAATTTAGTTGCCCACTCTGGTAATAAATGTTTCAGATAATCAGAGGCTTTTATTGCATCAAAAATACCGAAAAATAAGCTAACAGCCATCGCTGGCGCGATAATACGGCTTGGATTATTCCACAGACGTAAAGTGAAACTCATCAAAATAATCACAATACAAGGTGGATAAATCATAATCAGCACAGGAATCGAAAACGCAATCAGTTTACTTAATCCTAAGTTTGAAACAACCGCTGAGAATATCGCTAAAATCAACACTAATGTACGGTAAGAGATGGGCAAATAACGGCTAAAAAATTCAGCACATGCACAAGTTAAACCAACTGCCGTCACCATACAGGCTAAGAAAATCAGTAGAGCAAGGAAGAAGCTACCGAAGTCACCAAAAGTGTACTGAACATAGGCGTGTAAAATATCAGCACCATCTTGCGCCCCTGGAATAATGCTCCCACTGCTAGAGCCTAATTTAAACAAGCTTAAGTAAATAGCTGTTAATAATACGCCCGCAATAATACCCGCCCACATAGTGTAACGTGTTAATAATGAAGAGTTATCTATTCCACGAGAGCGGGCAGCATTAACAATCACGATACCAAAAACCATCGCCCCCAAGGTATCCATGGTGAGATAACCATTGATAAACCCTTGAGTGAAAGCCATTTCACGATAAGCATCTGTGGCAGGGATCACGCCACCAGCAGGCCAAAACACCGCAGCCACACCTAATACTGCTAATGCCAGAATTTTAATAGGCGCAAGAATATGACCAACACTATCTAATAACTTACCGGGATAAAGTGAAATACCAATCACAATTAAGAAATAGGCAATGCTATAAATCAGCAATGACATTTCTGTATCACCCACTAAAGGGGCAATACCCACTTTAAAAGAAACCGTTGCAGTACGAGGAGTTGCGAAAAGAGGTCCAACAGCAAGATAGGCAACAATAGCTAATAATAATCCCATTGATTTACCAATAGGTGTGCTTAATGCCTCGATACCACCACCGACTTTTGCTAATGCGACAACCGTTAAAACAGGTAAACCTACCCCTGTGATCAAAAAGCCAATTGCTGCTGTCCAAACAAATTCGCCTGATTGTAACCCCACCATTGGAGGAAAAATAATGTTGCCAGCGCCAACAAAGAGGGCGAATGTCATAAACCCTAATGCCAGAATATCTCTGGAAGTTAATCTATGTGCCATAAGTTTTGTTAATATATAGTTACAATAATGGTTAAATTACGCCAATATAGCGCAACATAAAATCAACAATGTCTATTTAGGCTCATACCATCATTATTCAGGATAATATCCATATATAATCATTTCATGTAGAGCAATTAGGTGCTAAATAGAAAAAATTGCCGATAACTGGTCACAAGTAAAACTTTTATAATGAAAAAAGGCAATAGCCAATCTAAAAACCAGAAGAATCATCTAAACTATTTTTCAGAGCTAGTTATAACTGTCATATATCATCAAATATGCATGATATGATTTGTGCATTTTATCACCAATAATGTTGAATATTAGCGTCATTTAAAGTTACCATTAATTAATAATATTAAAATTTAACGCTACGATATTAGTTTTTATTGATATTAAAAAGATTAAAAAAGGACAAAAAAACCTTTATCACTGATTGAATAGAAGTGATAAAGGCTTTAAAAAAGACATTCTGCTAGTGTGTTTTTTTAGCAGTAAGCAATGTTTGAGGAAGGATAAAAGAGAACGTACTCCCAACACCTACTTTACTTTCAATATTCAATTGAGAGTGATGATGAAGCAACGATTTTTTCACAATCGCCAAACCTAAACCAGTACCGCCAGAATGACGAGAGCGAGCTTTATCTACGCGATAAAAACGCTCTGTTAAACGTGTTAAGTGTTCAGCGCTGATCCCCGCCCCATTATCTGAAACACTAAATAACATACCTTGGGGTATTTTCTTCCAACTCACTTTGATTGTTGTGCCCTCTTCAGTGTGATTAATGGCGTTATACACTAAATTAGAAACAGCACTACGCAATTGCTCTTCATTACCACGAACAGCCCACTCTTCATCAACATCAAAAACAATCTGATGTTGACCTTGGCTTAGTGAGTTCGCTTCTTGTTGTAATAAAGCCAAAATGGCAGGAATATCAACAATTTTGTTTAAATCAATATGAGGAGCGGATTCGATACGAGAAAGCTGTAAGAGTTGCTGAACAAGCGTATCCATACGTTTAGCCTGCTCTTGCATCGTAACGATAGCCTTATGCTCTGCGGGTTTTGCTACACTATTTTCTTCCATCATCTCAAGATAACCTTGAATAACGGTTAGTGGTGTTCTTAGCTCATGACTGACATTAGCAAAAAAATCACGTCGTGAGTTTTCTAGTTTATTTTTTTCTGTTACATCGCGCGCCACCATCAAGCGTTGATCTTCGCTATATGGCATCACACGAAACTCAACAATAGAGCCATTATTTAGTGAAATAGTTAAGGGGCGACTAAAATCACCTGCGGTAAAATAGTGCAAAAAATCAGGATAACGTAATAAGTTAAAAATATTTTGCCCATTATCATCAGGCCAACGAAAGCCTAATAGATGTTGAGCTAGACTATTACACCAAAAAATATTCCCTTCATTTGTCATCATCACAACAGCATCGGGTAAACTTTCAGCCCCACTTCTAAAACGTTTAATTAAGTCGCCTAATTCTCTGCGTCGTTTACGATTACGTTGTTGGGTCTGTCGAATACCATAAAAAATAGGCTCCCATCCCCCTCTCCCTTCCGGAGGCAATACAGAGCGATCTAACCATAACCATTTAGATAATTTCAGCAAATTATAGGCATGCCACACAAGGGCGCTGAGAAGCGATGCCACCAGCAACCAAGGAAGATGCCCAATAAAAAGCGATAATATAAAGGCAGGCAAGCAAAATAGACATAGCCCCCAAACGAGGGCTTTCCACGATAGTCGTTCTAACACCTGACGATTACTCCCATATTGACTTAGAAACGGGCAGAAAAACGATATCCCGTTCCACGTACTGTCTGTATCATTCTGTCATGGCCATCTTCTTCAATAGCCTTACGTAAACGACGAATATGCACATCAACAGTACGGTCTTCGACATAAACATTGGTTCCCCAAACGTAGTTTAGCAGCTGTTCTCTGCTATATACGCGTTCAGGATGTGTCATAAAAAAGTGTAGGAGTTTAAATTCGGTGGGGCCCATATCAATCGGCTTATCTTGACTTGTCACTCGATGAGAAACAGGATCAAGACCGAGTCCATTGAATTCAATAACATCTTCCGCTGACATCGGTGATAAACGCCGTAAAATCGCCTTCACTCGGGCAACAAGCTCTTTAGGTGAAAACGGTTTGATAACATAATCATCAGCACCCGTCTCTAGGCCTTGGACTTTATCTTCTTCTTCCCCTTTTGCCGTTAGCATAATAATGGGAATATCACGGGTATTACTTTCCCGCTTCATCTGTTTTATTACCTGCAAGCCTGATCCACCAGGGATCATCCAATCTAATAAAACCAGATCAGGGTAAGGGTCGATAAGAAAACTCAATGCAGAATCATAGTCTTCTGCTTCAATAGGTTGAAAACCATTTTGTTCCAAAACAAAACAGATCATCTCTCGAATTGCGGTCTCATCTTCAACAACAAGAATACGCCTTGCCATACTCTATCCTGTGTAATGTATATAGAGGGTCAAAATGATTATGATGCACTTTTATGACAGATTTATGACTAGCCTTAACATTACTGAAATAGATCCCCGTTGTTAAGGTAAATAAATCATTTTTTGGTGAAATATCACTCAAAAAAGGGAGTTATTGTTGAGTTTTCACTAAAAAAGCAAGGTGCGCTATACTCTTCACCAGATAAAAAAGAGGGATAGCAATGCGGATTATTCACACATCAGACTGGCATTTAGGGCAATATTTTTTTACTAAGACTCGAGCTAAAGAACACCAACAGTTTCTTGATTGGTTATTAGCACAAATTAAACATTACCAAGTCGATGCTCTGATTGTTGCGGGTGATATTTTTGATACTGGCTCCCCTCCAAGCTATGCCCGAGAGCTTTATAACCGTTTTGTTGTTGCTATTAGAGATACACAATGTCAGCTCGTTATTCTAGGTGGTAATCACGATTCGGTGGCAACACTAAATGAATCAAAATCACTGTTGGCGTGTTTAAATACGACCGTTATTGCCAATGTTCATGCTGAAACACCACAAGCTCCGTTAATTCTTCCTCAAAAAGATAACACTCCAGGAGCATTACTTTGTGCAATCCCTTATCTACGTCCTAGAGACATGATCAGCAGTAAAAGTGGGCAATCAGGTGCTGAAAAACAAACAGCCTTAAAAGAAGCGATTGCTGAATATTATCAAGCTCAATATCAAGCAGCTCTCGAATTACGTCAGCAATTAAATGTCGATATTCCCATTATTGCAACGGGTCATCTCACCACAATTGGAGCGAGTGTGACCGATTCCGTCCGTGAAATTCATATCGGCACCTTAGAAGCCTTTTCAGCAACCCTATTTCCTGAATTTGACTATATTGCTCTTGGTCATATTCATCGCCCTCAAGTGGTGAATAAATCAGGTCATATTCGTTATAGTGGCTCCCCTATTCCGTTAAGTTTTGATGAATGCGGACAACAGAAAAGTGTCTGTCTTATCGACTTTGAGCAAGAAAAATTAACTAACCTCACACTATTACCTATTCCTGAATTTCAGTTACTACGCACTATCAGTGGTTCATTAAAAGAGATAGCGATACAACTTGAGGATTTAAAAAAACAATACGGTGAAATAGATACCACTATTTGGTTGGATATCGAAGTTTCAACACAAGATTATCTCAGTGATATACAAACCCGTATTCAAGAGCTAACTAACGATCCGCTTTTTGATGTGATCTTATTAAGAAGAGCGAGAAAACAACGCCAAGCGTTCACTCAAAATGAGAACGAAACACTGACCGAATTAACCGTTTATGATGTTTTTGAAAGACGTTTAGAACAGCATGAGTTTGATTCAGAAGAAACTAAAACTCGTTTAACAACATTATTTAAACAAGCAGTTGAAATGGCAGAGAAAGAGGATAACGAAGCATAATGAAAATCTTAAGTCTGCGATTTAAAAATATTAACTCCTTAAAAGGCGAGTGGAAGATTAACTTTAACCAAGAGCCTTTTATCAGCAATGGATTATTTGCCATTACAGGCCCCACGGGTGCAGGAAAAACCACGCTGTTAGATGCGATTAGTTTGGCGCTTTATCATAGAACTCCACGATTAGATAAAGTCACGCAATCACAAAATGAATTAATGACACGTCATACCGCAGAGTGTTTGACCGAAGTCGAATTTGAAGTCAAAGGTGTGGCTTATCGAGCATTTTGGGAACAACGCCGAGCTAATTATAAAGAAGATGGCAATCTTCAAGCGCCACAGGCTGAACTTGTTAAAATAAATACAACAGGAGGCGAAGACAAAATATTAGCAAGCAAAATAAGCCAAGTGAAAGAGATGATCATTAATATTACAGGCCTTGATTTTGATCGTTTCACTAAATCTATGTTGCTTTCTCAAGGACAATTCGCGGCTTTTTTAAATGCAGATGATAAATCTCGTGCTGAATTACTCGAAGAACTCACTGGCACAGATATTTATCGCCATATCTCCCAATCTATCTTTAAACATTGGCGTGAAGAAGAACAAGCATTAAAAACACTAAAACAGCAAGCCGAAATGATGGCGTTATTAGATGAAAATGCTCGCCAAGCATTATTAACTGAACAAACCGATCTTTTTGCCAAAGAGAGCCGATTACAAAAAGAACAGCAGGAATATCAAGCAGCAAAACAGTGGCAAGAAAAAGAAACTGAACTTAATAAAAACAAAGTATTAGCACAAACCGAAGTTAACTTAGCACAAGAAGCGTTAATTGCTGCCAAACCCGATATTCAACGTCTTGAAAATAGCGAACCAGCAGAAAAAATCCGCCCAATTTATGATGAAAAGGATCGTCTATTAAAAGAACAAACCTATATTGAGTCACAACTCTCAACACTAACAGCAGAAAAACAGCTTATTGAACAACAGAGCCAACCTATTAATCAGCATTTAATCGAGGCTCGTAACACATTTAAACAGCACGATGAAAAAAAACAGCAAATATTGCAGCTTATACGTGAAAAAGTAGCACCATTAGATAATCAGTTAATCTTGCTACAACAAGATATTTCAGTAAAAACACAGCAAAAAAATACGCTAGAAAAAACGCAATCAGAATATCTGGAAAAAATACAGTTAACAGAAGCCAAATTAGCTGGCTCACAAAAACAATTTAATGAATTAGACGAATATTTAAATCAGCATATAGCTCATGCTCAACTGGCTGAAAATTTACCGTTATGGCAACGTTATTTTGAGCAATATGATGAAATTACAGAGAAATATCTAATTAGCCAGAAAAGTGAAAAAGCTGAACAAGAAAAAGAATGCTTACTTAAACTCGAATTAGAAAAAACGACCAAAGCGCTAGAAGTGCAACAGTACAATCTTAACTTACAGCAACAACAATTAAGCGAATTACAAACACAACTTGAGCAACAAAATAAAGCTGATGCTATTGCGGATATCCCTTATCGTTTGCAACAAATTTCACAACAACGAAATGCACTTGCTAAACTAATGGGATTACAAACCCAATTACAACGCAATATCAAAACTGAATATCAATACCAAAAAAGCTATTCAGAAAATCAGCAAAAAATAGCAATGCTGACTGAAAGCATCCATAAAAATGACATTGCTTTAAAAGAGAAAGAACAACATCTTAAAGACTTAAACGATAATTATCTGCTAATACGAAAGTTAGCAGAATATGAAGAAGAGAGACAACGTTTAGTTAAAGATACCCCATGTCCTGTTTGTGGTTCGACCGAGCATCCTTATGTTGAAAAATATAAAGAAATTCAAACTGATGAAACAAAATTACGGTTAGATACCTTAACACAGCAAGTACATGCATTAACTATAGAGTTAGTGGAACAAAAAACACAGTGTGCTGGCTATCAAGCTCAAAACGAAAAGCTTAATGAAGATCTTGAGCAACTCACCCAAGATATAGCGACATTAAAACAACAATGGCGAACTTTAGCACAAACGCACACATTACCTGATGTTGATTGCGAAGAAGATGCTTTGGCTAAATTGGATGCAGAGCTTGAGAAAAAAGATAATTTACTCACACAAAAACAATCCAGCTATAAAGCGTTAGAAACCAAAATTCAGCAAGAATACAAACTGCTATCTGATACCAAAGAGCAATTTAATCAACAACAGCAAGCGATCCTTCATCAGCAAAATGAATTTGCGCAACAACAAAAAGAAGTCATCAATAAACAACAACAAACAACGCAATATCTTCAACAACAAACCCAGTTAACTCAGGAACTTCAATCTCTTGTCAAACAACAAGGTTATGAATTACAGGAATGTGAAGATAAAATTCAATGGCTTATTGCGCGTAAAAAAGAGAGCCAACAATATCAATCAACCTTAAAAACACATCACGAATTACAACAAACAATCCGCGAATTGTTATCAACACTGCAAGAAAGAAAACGCTATTTATCTGAAATTCAAAAAGAACTTGATGCTGTTTTAATCCATTTACAACAACTACATCAGCAACAAGAACAGCTCAAAGCACAACGCCAAGCGTTATTCGGGACACAAACCACCGAAGATGCGCGTAATGAATTAGATAAACAGAGTCAATTGTTACAAAAACAAATTGAGCAATATAGCGAAGAAAAAAACCGACTAGAAATCCGTTTAAATCAGCTTATTGGTCAATATCAGGAAAATGAAAAATCACTACAACGGTTACAAACGCGTTCACAAAACATTATTGAACAATATCAACATGCGTTAAAAAACAGTCCGTTTGCTGATGAAAATGCATTTTTAGCCTCTCTGTTATCAGTCGAAGAAAGAAACTGTTTACAAGAACAGCAAAAACAACGACTTGATAGATTATTGCAAGAAAAAACTCGCTTAGACACTCAAGAAAAGGCATATCAGCAGCACTTGTTACAACAACCGTTGTTATCGACTGAGCAAAATATTGAACAAATCACTACACATTTATTAGCACTAGAAACACAGCTGGCTCATATACAAGAAACCAAATTCCGCATTCAAGAGCAGCTGCGTACTGATGAAGAAAAACGCAAAGAACAACAAGCCTTACTCGACAAAATAACGAAACAGCAATCTCACTTTGATGATTGGAGTTACTTAAACGAATTGGTGGGATCTGCATCAGGAGATAAGTTCAGCCGTTTTGCTCAAGGCTTAACGCTTGATCATCTAATTTATTTGGCTAATCGTCGTTTAGAAAAGCTTCATGGTCGTTATTTCTTGCAACGTAAAACACCGGCAAGCCTTGAATTACAAATTGCCGATACATGGCAAGCTGATGCGCTACGGGATACTCGCACGCTCTCTGGTGGCGAAAGTTTTTTAGTCAGCTTATCGCTCGCCTTAGCGCTTTCAGATTTGGTCAGTAACAAAACTCAAATCGAATCACTATTTCTAGATGAAGGCTTTGGCACATTAGATCCTGATACCTTAGATATTGCATTAGACGCTCTTGATAGCCTTAACGCATCTGGAAAAATTATTGGCGTAATTAGTCACGTAGAAGCCATGAAAGAGCGCATTCCAGTGCAAATTAAAGTGAAGAAAGCGGGAGGATTAGGTATTAGCCAGCTTGCTCCTGAGTTTAGATATGTAGATAAATAGAATCTAAATCAAGTCGTTAAAAACTAGGTCGAATATTTTGACGTAACTGATTAAATTTTTTATATATCAATAAATCACTACTAAGCCCTATAGTATGTCCATAGATTAGCTCAAGCTAAGACACGCTTTAAGCGCTTAAATTTATCAAGGAGACAATCATGTCTAACGCATTTACTGATTTAATGAAAAAACGTAGAACAATTTATCATTTAGGTAATCAACTTCCAATTAGCGAAGACAGAGTCACTGAAGTTATCAAAGAAGCGGTTAAAGAGAGCCCAACTGCATTTAACTCACAAACATCTCGTGTTGTTGTTCTGTTTGGTGAACAACATCAAAAACTGTGGGATATCGTTAAAAATACCCTGAAAAAATTAGTACCCGCAGAAGCATTTAGTGCAACTGAAGCGAAAATTAATAGCTTTGCAGCAGGCGCAGGTTCAATTCTTTATTTTGAAGACACTGATATCGTAAAAGGTCTTCAAGAACAATTCCCACTGTATGCGGATAACTTCCCTGTATGGTCAGAACAAGCAAGTGGTATGGCGCAACTCTCTGTTTGGACTGCATTAGCAGCAGAGAATGTAGGTGCTTCATTACAACACTACAACCCAATTATTGATGACGAAGTTCATGCAACTTGGGATCTGCCAAAAACATGGAAACTAAGAGCTCAAATGGTCTTTGGTTCAATTGAACAAGAGGCTGGTGAAAAGAATTATATGGAAGATGATGCACGCTTTAAAATCTTCAAATAAGTGTTAGAACAGACATCTGACAAAAGACCCTAGCAATAAGTAATACCCTCTTTTTTTTACTTTCATTCCTTGCCCACAGCCACTGTGGGCTTTTTTTTGCCCATATACAACATAAAAGAAAGGTGGCATTAGGCCACCTTTCTTTTATGTTTTAATCAGTTTTAGATCAGTCTTTCGCTGTTTCTTCTGAGCATCATAGAAATTCTCATGAGAACCTATATGCAATAAATACAGTTCAAGCTTGTTTGCAACCCATGAGTAACCTAACAATACCGTTAAATCATTAAGCCTAAATTTATGTACTCTAAGATGAGTAAGATCGCCTTTTTTCTGTTCACCAATCAATGGATTATCAATTATTTGATCAATTTCATCTTCAATAATTTTCACATCTGATTCAGGCAACTTTTTCATTGCCTTTTCAAATCGTACAGACTGATAGACATCAATCTCTTTTTGTAGTTCGGACATATCGAGAAACCTTTTTGTTTTCGACTTCCGCCTGTGCCAGTAACAATTCTTCGATAAAGCTATATGGCAGATCAGGGTTATCTTCAGCTATACGCCCTATTTTAGCCCAGTGTTCAATTTGTTTAGGAACACTTCTGCTTTTCGCTTCCGCATGAATTTTAGCATCAGAGACAAAGTCTTCATCTAATCTTACGGAAATAGCCATGATTTACACTCCTAATACCTATCGGGTGTTACAACTTTATAGAATTAAAACGCTATAAATTTTTATGTTAATAACTCACGACAAAAAATGAAATCTTTTGTCGCTAAATGCAACAATACACCACAGATGATATGTTGTAAAGATTCCAACTTTGTTGCTTATGCCTTCATGCTCACTAAAAAAATACTTATTCTCCAATAAAAAGCATAAAAAAGAGCAAAGTGCGTAATGAATACAAAGGTAGGGATGGACCCTTTGTGTTCAACACTTTGCTCTCTTTATTTATTTACGCACCTCCCGTAAGAGGTGCGATTTTCACAAGGCGTATGAAAATACGTTATTTACGTGTGATGTTATTCGCTTTTGGTTGAGCAATTGGAGACTGCTCAGCAAAGTATTTCACGACTGCATCAACATCTGGCACGCTGTAAACTGGATCTTTACCTTCTTTCAGTACAGAGAAGTTACTACCACCTGTTGCTAAGTATTCGTTAGCCACAACACGGTAGTTCGCTTTCATATCTACTGGTTTACCGTCAATTTTCATTGATTCAACGATAACACGGTTGCCATTAGGTGCTTTGCTATCCCATGTGTACTGGAAGTTACCTGAAATTGCTAACACTTGTGGACGTGAACGATCCCATTGTTGTTCTAACAGGCGTTTGATTTGCTCACCTGTTAATGTTTGAGTTAACAGTACGTTAGAGAATGGCTGTACTGTGTAGATTGCGTTATAAGAAACGTCACCACCAGTCATATCAGCACGAATACCACCGCTGTTCATAAATGCGATTTGTGCGCCACCCGCATCTTTTGGTTTTGCAGTGTATAAATGCGCATCAGCGATCACTTGACCCAGTGCAGATTCACCCGCGTCGTTAGTTTGCTTCGTTAAATTACCTTCTAACTTACCAATGATACGGTTAGCTAATGGGGTTGCGATTTTTTCGTAAGCTTCTAACAGTTTGGTAACGGCTGGATCTTTTTCATATTTGCGGTTATCAACCCAAATATTACGTGCTTCAACGTCAACAACGTCTTTTGTTGTTTTGTCTAGTTTCAGATCGATACGCGTTAACATTGCACCATTTGATTGCGCAGATGTCACTGATTTACCGTTGATAGTACAGTTATAAGCTTGGTGAGTATGACCAGTCACAACAAAGTCAATCGCAGGATCTAATTGATCAACAACACCTAATACTTTACCCGTAATACCATTACATGCGTTGATATTCACAGGACCACCGTCACGACGTTGTGCAGCACCTTCGTGAATTAACACACCAATCGCTTGAACACCTTGTGCTTTTAACTGAGGCACTAATGCGTTGATTGTTTTCGCTTCGTTATGGAAGCTTAAACCTTCAGTACCTTTAGGTGTTACGATTGCCGCAGTACCTTCCAGTGTGACACCGATAAATGCAACAGGGATACCGTTAAATTCTTTGATAACATATTCAGGGAATAACGTTTTGCCTGTTTCATTAACAGTTACGTTTGCTGATAAGTATTGGAAATCAGCCCCTTTAAATTCAGTTGGACCTTGGCAACCCGTCACAGGGTGGCAGCCACCGTTCTGTTTACGCAGTAACTCGCCCATGCCTTTATCAAATTCGTGGTTACCCACAGACGTTGCTTCTAAGCCTGCTAATGATAATGCTTCGATAGAAGGCTCATCATGGAACATTGAAGATAACAGTGGGCTTGCACCAACCATATCACCCGCGGCAACAACGATGTTGTTCGGGTTATCTTTCTTCATTTCTTTGATTAATGTTGCCATGTGCTCGATGCCACCAGGTTTGTTTGGACCTGGCGCTTTTAGCGCACCGTGGAAGTCGTTCATTGCGATAACACGCACATCAACAACATTAGCTTCGTCGTAGTTCTTTGCACAACCAGCTAATAAGACTGAGCTTACTGCCAGTGCAACGAGTTTATATTTATGGTTCATTTAAAATTTATCCCTAAGATCAAAATTCACGTTTCGGACAATCAATGACTTCGAAATCTTTGCTATAACAGATATAGAATTCATCTCGATTAATTTGAATTTCCTTATCCTTCAATGATGGATTGTGTTCTTTTAAGAACTTAATCAATGCACTGTTTGAAGGACGGCCTTCTGGTAATACTAACGCTTCATACAACTCTTTTTGTTTACCAAAGAATGCATCTGGTGTATCAAACGCACATACACCGTGTTTTTCCCACTCACCTTGTAGTAAGTCGATACCCGGAGAATCACACAGATAAGGTTTGATAGCAGAGTATTCTAAAGGTGGTAAATCGCCTTTACATAAACGAGGATGCTTGCGTATGTCTTTCCAATCACGGCACTCTTCCCATGATTTACCATCACAGGTTTCAGCCCACAGCCCATGAACAATCCAACCAAATTTATTATCTGAGAAGCATTGGATTTCAAATTTATCATACTCACGTTTTGCACGATCTTTTTCATTGTCGTTATTTAACCGCTTAATGTTATTACTTTTATAATCACAAAAAGCGGGTGAGTAGTTAATCGCTAACTTAAAGTAATCTGTTGATGCTGTACTGTTTTGACCATAGCGATCATTAGAAGCAATGTAGTCGTAAGGTGCTGTTGGTGCATCAGGTAAAATACAAGATACGCCTTCAACTAATTTAGCTTGAGGTTTTAATGGTTCTGTAATTTCAGGTGCTTGCGTTGCACATCCTGCTAACACTAAAGCAAAAGCAGCAGGTAATAGCTTCATAAAGCGCATAAAATCCCCTTAAAGAGCAATAAGTTTTACTCTTTTGGTTCAAAAAGGTAAGAGAAGCCTGCCCAGAATGGACAGGCTTTAATGGCTTATTTCTTCTCTGTTAAATCAATTTTGTAAATTGCAAAACCGATTTCATCATTTTCCACAAAGGTCATTGGATATTGAGAGAAATCTTTAATAAATGCAGCCGCTTTCTCACTTGGTGACGTTTCAAAACGTACATCTAACGCTTTGTCAGTCTTAATAGGTAAGAATGACCAGTTGTTAGCAGCTTTAGTTGCAACTTCGCCTTTTTCTTTCGTTTGTTTAGCAATGTAAGACGCTAAGATTGCACGGTTTTCATCTGGAGATGCGAACGCAATATTTGCTTCACCAGTACCTGCAAACTTACCACCGTATCCACGGTAGTTATTTGTTGCGATCAGGAATGTTGCTTTAGGATCGATTGGCTTGCCTTCATAAGTCACGTCTTTGATACGATTCGCATCTTTATTAACGACTTGGCAATCAACGTCATATTTAGCTGGTTGAGTTAGGTCAACTTTATAGTTCACACCACTAATGGTATCGAAGTTATAAGTACGGAAACCATCCCAGTTGATTAGTTCTTGTGGTTTAGTTGAATTTGGATCAACTTGGTTCCACATACCCGCAGAACATTCTAACCACTCAACAACATCAGCACCGGTCGCTTTAACGACCACTAATGTGTTTGGATACAGATATAAGTCTGCAGCGTTACGGAATGTTAAGTCACCTTTTTCAACTTCTACGAAGTCTGCTGGTGCGTTTTTACGACCACCCGCTTTAAATGGTGCAGCTGCACCTAATACTGGTAAACCGTCTAAGTTCGGATCACCTTGAATAAAGTGTTTGGTGTAATCAACTTGTGCATCATTCACGATTTGTACAGTTGGATCGCTTTGTACTAATGCTAAGAAGCTGTACATGTTGGCAGAAGCTTTACCAATGTGTTTACCTACAAAATCACGAGTACCTTGGTGTGCTTTTTCGATGATTTGCGCTAATTCAGCATCACGTTCAACTAATGCTTTTTTGTTTGCTTTATCAAAGATAGGACGCGCTTCACCTGTTGCTTGTGTCATCACCCATTTACCGCTGTCGTTGTTGATAACCATATCAACGACACCTAAGTGATCACCCCATTGGCCAGGCATAACAGCAGGAACGCCATTTACAGTACCTTTAGCAACATCAACACCTTTAATGCCTTCAAATTCTTTGCTTGGGAATACGCCATGAGCGTGACCAAACATGATTGCATTGATGCCTTCAACTTCGCTTAAATAATAAACAGAGTTTTCAGCCATTGCTTTGTACGGCTCTGACGCAAAACCAGAGTGAGGAATAGCCACAATCAGGTCAGCACCCTCTTTTTTCATTTGAGGGACGAATTTTTTCGCTGTTTCTGTAATATCGTTTACAACGACCTTACCATCCAGATTGGCTTTATCCCAGATTAAGATCTGTGGTGGAACGAAGCCGATATAACCAATCTTGATAGTGTGTTCTTTACCATCACGATCTTTTACTGGTGTATCAACAATGATATAAGGTGTGAAATAGTTTTTGCCTGTTTTCGCATCCATCACGTTGGCGTTGATGTAAGGGAATTTAGCACCGGCAATGGCTTTTTTCAGGTAATCTAAACCATAGTTAAATTCATGGTTACCAAAGTTACCTACTGTGTAACCCATGGTGTTCATCAGCTGGTGAGCTGGATGAGATTCGCCTTTTTCTAAGCCTTTAGCTGCTTGATAGTCAGCCAGCGGGCTACCTTGGATCAAGTCGCCGTTATCAACTAAAATCGCATTGGTTGCTTCAGCTTTTGCTGCTTTAATTAAATTAGCAGTACGGACATAACCAAACTGTTCTGTTGGTTTGTCTTTGAAGTAGTCAAAGTCGATTAAGTTACTGTGAACATCAGACGTCTCCATAATACGAAGATCGACTGTCGCAGCATTCACGTTGAATGCGACAAACATTGCTAATGTTGAAATTTTCAACACATTCTTAACCATTACACACCCCTTATATATTGGTTAACAGGAGAGCGAAATCGCTCTCCTTTGGTTACTTCTATCAAACGGTAATGCTTTTGTCAGGACTAGAAGTACAGACGCATACCCGTTTCGAAGATATATTGTTTAGTGTCTTTATATGCTTCGTTGTCACTGCGTGCATCATCATATGCCATTTCAGCAAATAAACGTAAGTTGTTGTATTTAGATACCGCAAAACGTTTATCTACACCCACAGTATAGGTTTCTTTTTTGTAGTTGAAAGTGTTGGCATCACCATCACGCAGGTAGTAACCCGCATACATACCACTTTCAATACGATCCCAGTGCCATTTCACACCAACACCATATAAATCTGCTTTCCAGTCACCTTTAACAGAGTTCCATTTATAATCTTTTGAAACTGCATTACTTGCTAAAGTTAAACCTGAATTTTTACCACGAGATTGACCATAGTCTAAACCGATAGAAAATTCACGACCTGGGAAGAAGTATTCGGCACCAAATGCTAAGATACTGTTTTCAGGAGTTTTCCCTTGAACTGTACTCTTACTACTATGAGTCGCTTCACCTTTAGCGGCAGAGTAACCACCATCAAGCTCTAAACCGAAAGTTGATTTATAGAAACCCACTACTGAATATGCACGAGTAATATCACCAGTGGTACGAGTATTATCATCACCTGTTTTACCTGTTACAGTACCGGCTAATTTAAAGCCTTCATAACGGTTAGTTTCAATAAAGATAGTTTGTGGTAAACGGGTCATAAAGTTGTTTTTACCAACACCTTTACCATCAGCATAACCATTGCTATAACCTACGGCACGACCTAATACATCACTAAAGTAGAACACACCCGTGTTACCATAGCCGTAGCTTGATTTTTTCACCCAGTCGATTGGAATATAAGTACGACCAAACTGGATTTGACCATAATCACGATGAGAGAAACCGACATAACCCACACGGTTGTACATTTCAAAGTTTGATTTAGGGTTGTCACTGTTTGTTTTTTGAGTGTCTGAACCCCACTCTAATTTACCAAAGACTTTGATATCGTTAGTCAGTTCGTGTGAACCAAAGAAACCGATACGGCTACCATCATCCGTCATTTTCATTTCGTGATTTTGGCTGGTCACTTGTGTTTTTAAACGGAACTGACCATTTACATCAAAACGTGTACCTTTATCGTTATACACGTTTACCGCGTTTGCCGATCCAGAAAGAACCAACAAACCAACCAGTGCTGCTAGAGGCTTCAAGCTTTTCATGATTAAAATACCCATCTATCTATTTTCTATAGTTTTATGACTTTCTTTAAGGTCAAAAATAATACCGCCGTATATAGTTGACCTGAGATTCAGGCAAAAGATCTCTGCCACGAATTTCGAAAAAGAAAATCGCTCTCACAATTGATAATTTTTATAGCTACTAATTATGACTCTACAAAATTTTCTTAAAGGCTTTAATTTCCTTGACACAGACGTAATCACCAATAAGACACAAAAATAATATCCTCATTATATTTAAATAAGGGCATTGCTTTTATTTCTGTCAGGAAAAGAAATAGGTCGTTGAGTTTTCGATGGCATGTTACTCAAAAAAAAGCCCAACTTTCGTGATACAGTCCACAATTACACCAATGTGTATTTTCATGGTTACATACTCAAGTGATAGGTATCACAATTAAAGGTAAAGATACGTGTTTTTTGAACTTAATCAACTTTTTAAAAATAGCACTTTTAGATTTTTCTTTTATATTTCATTTCTTTATAAGACTCTTTTTTTTGCTAATAAAAAATTTATCCCCCTATTTAATATATTTAAAAGGAAGTATTAATTTTAACCACTAAATAAATAACACTAAAGATTTAAATATTGTTATTCCTAATTAATAATTTTTTATCTTTATATTTATTTCTTATTTAAATAAAGGCAAAGTCGAATTTAAATACAATTTAACTAGTGGTAACGAGTAACATCCCATCATAAAAAGAATAATTATCTGTAAATATTCAAAAGAGAAGCACAAGAATGCTATTCAATTACAATATCTAATCAATACGTACAAGTAACAACAAAACCCAATGAAACATTACAAAATCTAAACTATAACACTGGTTAATATAAAAAGCCCAATCGTGCTCTTTTAACGATATTTGAAAAAAAAATATCAATATTTGTGATCTTAATCACTTTGTTGATTGTGAAAAATCTCCTCATACATTTTCCTTATTTTGTGATAATAATCACACAAGAGCGTCAAGAATATTTTTGTTTTGTAAATTAATGCAGAGATAAATCTGAAAGTGATTTCAGTTTGTAAACAAAAAAGAGTGTAAAAATAAAATCTTGTGATTATTGTCACATAATGGTTTGTACTAAAAATCATGCTATTTCATTATTAATATTCTTAATCAATCTAATTCAGATAAGAATAAAACTCATTATCATAGAGTAGATTTACTAATTATTCGTTTCAGCTTTTTTTATCTTTTTATTAAATAACACGGTATAGATTTTCTTTTAAGGGATATTACCTTTTAGATACCCTAAACATTCAGTATCATATTGTGGTAAATAATGATTAAGGGGAATGTCAGATGCTGTGGTTTAAAAATATTTTAGTCTATCGCTTAAATAAAGGGATAGCACTGTCAATGGATGAGTTAGAACAACAGCTTGCCTCATTGGCATTCACACCTTGTAGTAGCCAAGATATGACTCGGACAGGTTGGGTTTCGCCGATGGGTGATCGCGGTGAAGCGCTTATCCATGTTGCTGGCAAACAAGTCATGATATGTGCACGGAAAGAAGACAAAATTTTACCTGCGACAGTTATTAAACAAGCACTGCAAGACAAAGTTGAAAAACTTGAAGGTGAGCAAGGACGTAAACTGAAAAAAACAGAGAAAGCCACCTTAAAAGATGAAGTGGTGCACACTCTGCTTCCTCGTGCTTTTAGTAAATTCTCACAAACATTTATTTGGCTCGATTTAGAAAAACAACTCGTTATTGTTGATTCGGGCAGTGCAAAACGCGCTGAAGATAACTTAGCCTTGCTGCGTAAGACCTTAGGTTCATTACCTGTTGTTCCTTTGAACTTCAATGAATCCGTTGAATTAAAAATGACAGAGTGGGTACGCTCTGGAGAACTCCCAGCTGGCTTTACCTTGATGGATGAAGCAGAACTAAAAGCGGTCTTAGATGAAGGTGGCGTTATTCGTTGTAAGAAACAGGAATTAGTCTCTGATGAAATTGCGACGCATATTGAAGCGGGTAAATTTGTCACCAAACTCTCTGTAGATTGGGAAGATCGCCTGCAATTTATGCTTTGTGATGATGGTTCTATCAAACGCATTAAATTCAGTGAAACTTTACGTGAGCAAAATGATGATATTGATAAAGCCGATTTTGCCCAACGTTTTGATGCCGACTTTATTTTAATGACCGGTGAACTCAGCGCTTTAATTGAACGAGTCACCGAAGTCCTAGGCGGCGAAGCAGAGTAATAATATTATTCAAGAAAACAGCCTATCATTCTCTATGTATAGGCTGTTTTTTATTTAATGAAAAATAAAGATTATTTTTGAATTAAATAACGAATAGTTGGACCATCTTGTTGAATATCTAACACGGTATAACCGTAGTTTTTCGCATCAAGTGGAATATTGTTGATTGATTGAGGGCAATCACTGACCACTTCTAAAATCTCGCCTTTTTTCAGTGATGGCATAGCTTCAAGCGTTGCCACCGCAGGGTAAGGACAAGGTTCACCGACCATATCTAGACGATAATCAGGAACAATGGTATCTTTCTGGCTCATGCGATTTCCTTATTAATCTGGGTTGAAATAGAGTGTGCTTGTTGTGCTTTTTTACGAAAGAAATGTTTCTCCCACCAAAGTAGCAACACAAATGACAGACCCAACATCAGATATGTCACGCCTAATCCGCCTACAGGCCCAAAAGTATCAAGTAAATTAATTTTGTCGTAGTCAGTCGCTAAGATGGCTGAAAAATCATCCCAATAATAAGCGAGTAACGTCGAACCAATCACATTGCCTAATCCAACCCACCAAAAGTGAATTTGACCTTCAACAGCGCGATACATCCAGCCAGTTTCACACCCACCAGCAAGCACAATACCGAAACCGAAGAGTAAGCCGCCAACTACGGCATTAGGACCCGCCCACATAATTTTAGGTGATGCACCTAATTGGACATAGCTAAAGATCCCAATGGCACTCACCGCCATACCGATGATAATCGCTTTTGCCATATGGGTTCTGCCTGTTATCCATAAGTCACGGAAAGCAGAAGTAAAACAGATTTGTGCACGTTCAATTAAAATACCAAAACCAATACCGCCTAGCATGGCGAAACCCAGTTTTGGTGAATCAAAGAGAATAATTAAAGACCACGCAATCATGGCAAAAAAGATAACCATTCCCAATCTAAAGCGACGTTTCGCACGTTGTTTATCTTGAGTGATAGGTGACGCTTGGCTGACTTTTTGCAGTTTTACTGGAATACGGAACAGTGGCATCAATGACAGCTTAGCACCGAAGTAGGAACCGACTGCCGTTGCAACCGCAAAGAACCAAGCATGTAAAGAGAACTGAGGAATACCCGTAAAGAAGGCAGCAAGGTTACAACCCATTGCTAAACGAGCACCAAAACCTGCGATGATCCCACCTAGAACAGCTTGAAGAATACGAATTTTATGTTGAGGATGACGAAGTTTGACGTTATTGGCCCAAAGAGCCGCCATAATGCAACCTCCAAACATCCCGATAATCATCACGCCATCAATACGCGTTAATGGCGTACCTTCAAGACCGATGATTTTAAAATAACCCCATTCTTCAGGATGAGCACCGAACCATTGCATAACGTGACCACCCCAGCGGGTAAACTCACCAGTGACAGCCCAGAAAGTGCCGGTTAAACCAAAGTAATAAGTTGATAAGATACCTGCCGCGATAACTGCTGGAAGAGGCTTCCAAAAACGGATCAGGTATTGAGATTTAAATTCTGACCAAGACATGTTTTTTCCTAGAACTAACCTCTACGAGAGACACTCTCCACGCAGTAGGATGAGGCGAACATGTTACTCCAATAATTTTTTTATCAAAGAGTCAGTATTCAGATAAATGAGAGAAATTTGCGTTATAACAATTTTTTGTAACAAGTGGGTAACTTATCCCACTTATAAATTCAGTGAACATTTCCATTTATAAGTGGGGAATAAGTGTTTAGCAGATACGAGGTAAAGGCTCGTTATAAGGTAGGTCGAGGATACGACTAGTACCGAAAATGCCTGTTAAACGAATATAATTATCCGTTGTGACTTCGCCAATCGTGCAAGCGTCTTTGCCTAAAGCATGTTGATGCAGTGCTTCAAGTACTTGTGCTTCCGCTTCAGGTGAAACCACTAAAACAATTTTTCCTTCGTTAGCGAAATTAAGCGCTTCAAGTCCTAATAATTCGCATACACCACGAACAGATTGTTTCATAGGTAATTTGCTTTCATGCACGTTCATGCCACAACCGCTGGCTTGAGCAAACTCATGCAAAATCGCTGTCACACCGCCTCGAGTTGCATCACGTAATGCTTTAATTCCTTCGATTTGGCGTAAAGGGGCAATCATTGGCTCAAGAACCGCGCAGTCACTTTGCAGATCCGCTTCAAGCCCTAAATTTTCACGAAGATTCAGGATTGTTGCACCATGATCGCCAATAGTGCCACTCACTAAGATCTTATCGCCTGCTTTAATGTTTGATGCAGCCCAATGAATTTTGGTTGGGATCACACCAATACCCGCGGTGTTAATAAAAATCTTATCCGCAGCACCACGAGGAACCACTTTCGTATCACCCGTAACAATTTGAATGCCCGCTTGTTGCGCGGCTTTTGCCATTGCCATCACAAGGGTTTCTAGGGTTTCAAAAGGAAGTCCTTCTTCCAAAATAAAACCACATGAAAGGTAACGAGGAACTGCACCACCAACAGAAAGATCGTTAGCCGTCCCGCAGACCGATAATTTACCAATGTTTCCACCAGGGAAAATAATGGGATCGATGACATAGCTATCTGTACTAAAAGCAAGACGATCGCCCAGTGTGGTTAACTCATTTAAGGCGATCCGCGCTTGATCTTCTTTTTCATTTAATAATGGATTATCGAACGCTTTTAAAAATAGTCCTTCGATAAGTTGCTGCATACCTTGCCCGCCGTTTCCTTGGGCTAAGGTGATTTCATCAGGTTGTTTCATATATTACCTTCACGGCGATACTGATAATAAGCCGCACATGCACCTTCAGATGATACCATCAAGGCACCCAATGCCGTTTCTGGTGTACAACTTTTACCAAAGAGTGGGCAATCGGAAGGTTTGCATCGTCCTGTTAATACATCGCCACAGCGAGATTGCGGATTATCAGCCACTTTCTGCGGGGCGGGAGTAAAACGTAATTCAGCATCAAACTCAGAATAAGCAGGTGTTAATTGAATACCTGACATTGGGATTTCACCCAATCCACGCCATTCACTGGTTTCTTTTAACATAAATACTTCGCTAAGTGCTTTTTGAGCCAACTTATTACCTTCATTCGGTACAATGCGACTATATTGGTTTTCAATACTTAAAACATAATCTGTATTTTCTGCTTTTGCTTTAAGTTGTTTAATGACCATCAGTATAGCTTGTAATAAGTCTAATGGTTCAAATCCTGTCACGACAAAAGGCTTTTCAAATTCGTCACATAGCGGTTGATATGGCGTACAGCCAATCACCATACTCACATGCCCTGGAGCAATAAAGCCGTCAATGCGAACATCATCTTGTTCTAGTAGACAACGTAAAGTAGGCACGATAGTAATATGCTGACAAAACAGAGAGAAATTTTTGAGTCCACGCAATTTCGCTTGTTGTAGCGTCATTGCAGTACTTGGCATCGTAGTTTCAAAACCTAAACCAAAAAAGACGACTTGTTTATCTGGGTTATCTTGTGCAATTTTGAGGGAGTCGAGCGGTGAGTAGACAATACGAATATCACTGCCACGACGACGCGCATCCAGCATTGAGCCATTACGTCCCGGTACTCGCATTGCATCACCAAAAGTACAGAATATGACATCAGGACGGGCTGCAATTTCTAAACAAGCATCAATTCGCCCCATCGGTAATACACAAACAGGACAACCCGGTCCATGAACAAATTCAATTTCTTCTGGTAATAAGCGATCTAGACCAAATTTAAAAATGGCATGTGTATGCCCACCACACACTTCCATAATTTGTAATGGCCGTTTAATAGGATGAGGCCATTGTGAAATAGTTTCACGGATTTGGGCTAGTAAGGCTTTCGCAAGTTCGGGATCACGAAATTCATCAACGTACTGCATCATCAGCCTCTTCGAGGGTCACACCATAGACATGCTGTAATGCATCAAGGGTATCTTGTGCTTCTTGCTCATCAAGAATACTCATGGCAAATCCCACATGAATAAGTACCCATTTGCCTAATAATTCACTAGGTTCGCCTTCACATACCATCGAAATATTAACAGCACGTTTGACGCCACTGACTTCGGCATAAGCGAGTTGGTGGACGTCTTCGCCCACCTCAACAATCTTAGCTGGAACACCTAAGCACATAAACGACTCTCCAACCAAGCTAACCACTCTTCCATGCCTTCACCCGTTGTTGCTGATAACGCAATGATTTCGATATTTGGGTTAACACGGCGAGCGGATTCAATACAGGCTTGAACATCAATATTCAGATGTGGCACTAAATCAATTTTGTTGATAATCATTAAATCAGCCGCAGCAAACATATGCGGGTATTTCAGTGGTTTATCTTCACCTTCAGTGACAGAAAGAATCGCAACTTTATGCTTTTCACCCAGATCAAAACTGGCAGGACAAACTAAGTTACCCACGTTTTCAATAAAGAGAACGCTGTTATCTTGTAAACCTAATTGATGTGTCGCATCATGCACCATTTGTGCATCAAGGTGACAACCTTTTCCTGTATTCACTTGGATCGCTGGCACACCCGTTTCACGGATGCGATCCGCATCATTAGTGGTTTGCTGATCGCCTTCGATCACCGCGCAAGGCATCCGTTGTGCTAACTGTTTTAATGTTTGTGTTAATAGCGTTGTTTTACCGGAGCCTGGGCTTGAAACTAAGTTTAATGCCAATACATTTTGTTGTTCAAAATGTTCACGGTTATGAACAGCAATGCGGTTATTTTTATCCAGCACATCCATTTCAATTTTCAGCATACGCTTTTGGCTAATACCGGGAGCATGTGTTCCCGCTTCACCTTGGCCATAATGCATATTCTGATTTTCAATCACAGGGCTAAATTGCTCTTCGTGCTCATGTTCGTGATCGTGGTCATGATCATGTGCATGATCGTGGCTGTGAGAATGATGATGTGAATGCTCATGGTTATAATCATGAGAATGATCGTGACTGTGAGCATGGTCATGATTGTGTGAATGATCATGCTCATGATGATCGTCATGTCCATGATGATGTTCATGGAAAACAGGCGCTTCGTTTAGCTGTGCATCGTTATGAAAATGGAGATGAACATCACCACTGTTATGGTAATAGTGGTGATGAACGATGATAGGCTGACCATGTGTTTCGTAGTTATGTTTATGCTTTTGTTCAGACTTATCAATATATTTATGAACAGTATTCGCTGGAGTAGCATTGTGTTCATGATGATGATCATGCCCGTGATGGCTGTGATCATGATGATGATCATGCCCGTGATGGCTGTGATCATGATGATGACCGTGGTCGTGATGATCATGGTCATGAGAGTGATGATGGTGGTGCTCATGTGAATGAGGCTCTACGCCTTCAATTCTGACATTGCCTTCGCCACAACCGCAAGTGCTACACATATTCTGACTCCTGTACTATTCAATAAGAAGAATGTGACTCTGTGTCGCGTAAAATTTCTACACTATGATCTTAACTGACCACGGAAGAGAGAACGACGACTTAAATCAACTTCTGCTACGGATTGTGTCTGAACAGGAAGAGAAAGTGCCATTTTTACACTATTTTCCACCAACTCAACAGCATGTTCCCCTGAAAGGTGTCTATCAAGTGGCGACATTAATGAACACGCGAGATATTGCATATCACCAGCAAGCTCACCCACAACGAATTTAATCTGACCACAAGGCAATTCTAACCCAATGCGATCGCCTACTTTTCGATGTGGCCATTCTTGTGAAGGCCCTGGGAAAACGACAAGCTCTAGCATCCAAGGAGTAAGAACAGCCCCAATCCACTGGTTTTCAAATAAGGTAAAGCCCCCTGCTTTTACAGGAATACCTTCTCGATAAAAAGGAAGCCCTTTCATCTCTTTTTCAGCAATTTCACTAAAACGCGTTTCAAGTTGCTCAACAGGCGGTTCATCGTATCCTACGATATCCCAGCTTATTTCACTCATGCTGTTACCTCTTTGGGTGTGACAGGAATACCATATTCACGCAAAATATTGACGACATGTTCCAACGCAATTTCCATTGATTTTTGACCAATGTCAGACAGTGACATGCTTGGCTCTAATGACGCAGGTTCAATACCCACTAAAATAAGCTTGCGTGGAAATTCATCTGTCATACGCAATGCCATAAGCACATCAGATAAGCCTAACTGATGAGGCGAGATCTTCTGCGTAAAAAGTGCGGGAACATCATCATCATGTAACACAAAAATACTGCCAGGTTCATGATTGCTTCTTACCGCATCGGCAACAATCAGGAGATCTCTTGCAGCGATATCTTGCAAAATTTCCATACCTGATGTGCCACCATCAATAACATCGACGTTCTCTGGTAAAGAGAAGCGCTCTTCGAGCGCCTCTACTATACGAACACCAATGCCTTCATCGCTTAGTAATAAATTACCAATACCTAAGACGAGAGTTCGCATTATAATACCTTCACCTTACTTAGTTCTTTACCTGTTAAATCAACCATATGCACAGCACACGCCATACATGGGTCAAAGGAGTGGATCGTTCTTACCACTTCTAATGGTTTTTTCGGATCAGCAACAGGTGTACCAACAAGTGATAACTCATAAGGACCTGGTTCATCATTAAAGTTACGAGGACCCGCATTCCATGTTGATGGAACAACCGCCTGATAGTTAGTGATTTTACCGTCTTTAAACACGATCCAGTGAGATAACATACCGCGAGAGGCTTCTTCAAAACCCACACCTCGGTACTCTTTACCTGGTTCAAACTCTGGTTTAATAAAGGCAGCAGTATCGCCACGACCAATATTATCAACCAGTGATTGCCACAAGAAGTTTAGAGAATCTTGTAACACACACGCATGAACAGTACGTCCAATAATGCGTCCCCAAGTTGACTCTAACTGCTCATTAACCAGCGTTTCACCCGTTAATTTAGTGTATATCCCATTGATTTCATTATAGTGTTTAACAGTTCCTTCATGCTTACCTGCTAAACCACATACTAACCATGCTAACGTACCCACTTCGACAGGTTTGCCATAGAATGTAGGTGATTTAACCCATGAGTATTTTTCGTTCTCATCCCAACCTGTATATTTAGGACGAGTCAAACCTTCCCACGGTTTTAATGGTTCATCATCTTCATACCATGCGTGTTTACCACTTTCTTCGATACCGTCTTTCAGGTTTTCATCTTTCCAGTCTTTAATTGGACGATACGTTGAGAAATCAACGCCTTCCATATAACCACCAGACAATAAAAACTCAGTGTTATTACCGTTAATAGGTAATTCAGGTACAGATAAATAGTAGTTCGCGCCTTTACCAATTTTTAGCCACTCTGGGTAATAAGCAGCAAAAATCGCAGTATCGACTTTATAAACTTGTTCAATAAAATCGCCAAGATTATCGATAAAGTGCTTCACATACATCAGACGTTCTAAGTTAAGAACACTTGGTGCATCAAGGTTAATTGGGTTAGCAACCCCCCCTACTGCCAAGTTTTGAATGTGTGGTGTTTTACCACCCAGAACCGCTACGATACGGTTAGCATCACGCTGACATTCAAGTGCTTGCAGATAGTGAGCAACAGCAATCAGGTTAACTTCTGGTGGTAATTTCATGGCTGAGTGACCCCAGTAGCCATTAGCGAAAATACCTAACTGACCGCTGTCAACCAGACCTTGAATTTTCTTCTGAACCTTTCTGAATTCTTCAGCAGAGTTCAATTGCCACTGAGAAACACCTTTTAGCATCGCTGACGCTTTTTCAGGATCGGCTTGTAACGCTGAAGTAATATCAACCCAGTCCATCGCAGAAAGCTGATAGAAGTGGACGATATGGTCATGAAGAATATGCGAAGCCAAAATAATGTTACGGATATACTGCGCATTGACAGGAATATCCATACCTAAGGCATCTTCAACAGCACGTACTGAGGCAATTGCGTGAACTGTCGTACAAACCCCACAAATACGTTGCACGATAATCCATGCATCACGAGGATCGCTTCCTTTTAGGATCTCCTCCATTCCGCGCCACATGGTACCGGAAGACCAAGCCTTAACAACTTTTCCGTTATCAATTTCACAATCGACGCGTAAATGCCCTTCAATACGGGTAATAGGATCAATAGTAATGCGTTGGCTCATGATTTAACCTCAGCCTTTTTTAATTGTATATTTGAGTCTGTTTGTGCAGGTAAAACCGGCAGTAAACGGATAATAAGAATGTAAGCTGTTACTTCAAATGCAACGAAACCAATAGAAATCAGCAATTCACTTGCTGTTGGGAAATAGTGGTAACCATTGCCTGGATTGTAAGCAACTAAAGAGTAGTTCATACGCCACATTGCTGCGCCAATTAAGATAAATACAGCGCAGACAAACAACATTTTTGGACTACGGCGGTTATTATTTAAATGCATCAAAATAAGAGGAAGTAACAATAATGCACTTTCAGCAATGAATAACCACGAGAACATATCCCCATTTCCGATATAACTCAGTTTACCGTTCCAAATAATTTCGCCCCAGCGACAGACCAAGAAAGCAATCAGTAATACTTCAATCACTTTGGTTAACTTGGTAAATAGCGGTGTTTCATCATCGTTCATGGTGCGGCTTGCCTTTAACAGCGAACCTTCAAAAATAACGATAGTGAAACCAAGGAGAAAGGCTGTTAACAGAGAAAACAGCGGTAACATCTCATAAGATTGCCACAGTGGATGTACTTTCCAACCCGCTGAAATCATTAATGATCCCATTGAAGATTGGTGCATGGTTGGCAGTAAAGCACCAAGACCAATAATAAAGAACATCGCTTTATTAAGGCGTTTCAACGACACTTTCCAACCTAAACGTTCTAATAACGCAGGTAAGAATTCTAATGCCATCACCATAATATAGATGGTCATACAGGTCGCTGTTTCAAACAACACTGAGTTAACGTTGAAGTATTGCGGCATAAAGAAGTGAGGCATGTTCCAATAACGACCGATATCAATGGCGATAGATAAACCACCTAATGAATAGCCGAACAAGCTCGCTAACAATGCAGGTCGCACTAATGGGTGAAATTCCCCTTTATTAAAGACATAAACAGCCCATGCAAGTGCCCAACCACCACATGCAAAGCCCGTCCCTATCAATAAGTCAAAGGCAATCCAAATACCCCAAGGATATCCCCCATTCAGATCAGAGACATCGCCCAGACCTAATACCAAACGCTTACCAATAAGAATAAAACCGAGCACAGCAAGCGGTAAAAATACTCTTACTGCTAGAGTAAATAACTTACCGCCAAGTGGACGAGGATCATGACTCGACATCGTTATCCTCCTTGTGGTGTTCCTGCTCTTGTTTTTTACTATTACGGTTAACCAAATAGGTGATCCCTGCAAGGGCTGCTATTGGTAATACCATGCCTTTGTAAAGCGTATGTTGAATATGTTCAGAACGCGCACCCGTTGATAATGGTGCCACTTCTGGCATTCCTAAATTTTCGAAAGGAACAGCAGAAAGTACCATGACTTGCGTACCGCCACCTTCAAACTCACCATAGATATGATCTTGATATTCAGGAATTTTATGTAAATAAGTATCGCCACCACTAATGGTTTGACGTGGGTAATGATACTCTTCACCCGCTTTTTTCGCTAAACGACGTTTTGCTTCTTCCAACAACTCTTCGCGTGTACCGAAAATAACCGCGCCAGTAGGACAAACTTCAACACAGCCTGGTAATAAGCCTTTATCTAAGCGCTCAACCCCTTTTTGGTTACAAAGCTCACATTTATAGAGCTTACCAAATGGATCATCATAATCGTATTTTGGAATGTTATAAGGGCATCCCACCATACAATAACGACAACCTGTACAGATATCCGCGTGATAATGGACAATACCGGTTTTTGGATCTTTGGTTAACGCAGAAACAGGACAAACAGAAACGCAGTTTGCATCAACACAATGCATACATTGTTTCTTAATAAAGGCATAACCGTTTTCCAGTTGATCTTTATTTTCACCAGTACCATCACGCCAAATTTGAATAATGTTATTTGTGTAAGGACTTAATTTGTCATTGTTTGACCAAATCGGATCACCATTAGCGTAAGTATCACCACGCTCCATTGGCTCCGGGTGATTAATTTCCTGACATTTTGTGACACATGCTTGACAGCCTACACACAGTGTAGAGTCGTAGAGCATACCGAGAGACCCAGGAATTGGGGGACGGTTCTGCGCCGCAGCATGACTCGCAGTGGGTGCCATTCCCGCAAGGAGAACCCCACCTGATGCCAGCTTAAAGAAATGACGCCTATTCACCGTTTATCCTCCTGTGAGGCTCCTGTGGCATTCTTGTCACGGCCTAATTGACGCACAGCCATCACACTGACACCCGCAACTGCACCCACGACAGCACCCAGTAAGCCAGCAGCACCATAAGAGACACCACCACCTTCTTTTGCATTAACATCAGGTACTTGTGCTTTTGGTGTTGGCTGATAAACGTTCGCTAATTGGAAAATACCTTTAGTAAAGCCGATACCTTCTTCGTTACAGCCATAGCAAGGGTGACCGATACCGACAGGCCAGATCCCACCACCGACATCGCAGAATTCTAATGTTGGGCAGTTACCATAGGTTTCAGGGCCTTTACAGCCTAAATGGTATAAACACCAGCCTTGACGATGACCTTCATCACCAAATTCTTTAGCAAAACGACCCGCATCAAAATGAGGGCGACGTTCACAGTTTTCGTGAATTAAACGCTCATAAGCAAAAAGCGGTCTGTTTTTGCTATCTAACTTAGGCAATTTGTTGAAAGTAATAATATGTGCAACAGTTGCTAAGAAGTTATGTGGGTTTGGTGGACACCCTGGAATATTGATAACGGTTTTACCCGGTAAAATTGCTTCCAGTGATTTAGCGCCTGTTGGGTTACCCCCAGTAGCAGGTACACCACCCCATGCAGAACATGAACCAATAGCAATAATCGCAGCAGCCCCTTCAGCGGCTTCTTTGATATGCTCAAGAATTGGTTTTCCTGCAACCATACAGTAAACACCGCCATCTTTGTCTGGGATTGAACCGTCAACAACGAGGACGTACTTACCTTTGTATTTCTCCATCGCATTGTGTTTATTTTCTTCAGCCTGTTCACCAAAGGCCGAAGAAAGCACTTCGTGATATTCGAGTGCGATAACATCAAGAACGAGGTTTTCCAGAGTCGGGTGAGTTGCACGTAATAAAGACTCCGTACACCCTGTACACTCCTGAGCGCCAATCCAAATAACGGGTGGACGTTCAGATGATGCCATTGCATCTGACATTTCTGCGGCAGCTTTGCCGCTTAATCCCATGGTAGCTGACAACGCAGCACACAATTTCATAAAATCGCGTCGGTTAATACCATGATGGGAAAAAACATTATTCCCCAAGGCCATATATCTCTCCTGATATGATGATTTTTAATTGGAATAATTTTAAAACACCGCCTTTTTAACACTACGACACAATAATGACTTGATCATTATCAAGCGATAATTCATTAAAAAATAAATTACGCTTTTATGTGAGTAAAAACGTTTCAGCAATATAAGGTTTAATGTCTATTTTTTATATATTTCGTCATTTTAAATTTATTTAAACTCTATTTAATAATGATAATTTAAATATAAATAATTCTCATTATCTCAACAAATAAGATGAAGGTATTTTTAAAATCAATATTAATCAATGAGATACAAAAAAGACAAAAAACATTCAAATTATAAGACAATATATTTAAAATAATACAAAATTAATAATCCATTATTCCTATATTCCAATAAGAATTATTAAAAATAAGTTTCAATATATTATTTAATTATAATGATGACTCTTGTTTTCATAATATCAACCTTTATATTACATCATAAGTAATGTTAAAAATTGCATTTCATAAACAAGAAATGATTACATTAATATATTTAATTTCAGCTTATTTTCATTACCTATTTAGCTAATCTTCTTTCGTTATTAATTTTTAATCACCATAATTACGTTTATTTAATAGACAAAAGTTAACCTGTTTTTCTTATCGTTTTTCATATAGTTATAAGTATATACATTTTTGGAATAAGAATTTCCTTTAGTATAAAATCGCTATAAAATTAAATACATATCAATATGGACATCATCAAAAAGATAAGATCATTAATAATTACTAATTAGTACACAGCAGCAATAGTTTCATTAAGTTATTTTATAACATATCGAATTTATAACGAAATTAACGTAAATAAAATTTCATGTTAAATCCCTGTTATTTTTGTGGATAAAAAAAATACAATTTATCGATAAATAATCCCTAAATAGAGCTGATTTCTTTTTTTTGTGAGAATAGATAAAAGAAGTGGTCATAAATCTAAAAAATTGAAATATGCTTTGTTAACTGTTTGTAGTATTCAGAGTACGACAAGTGCTTGTGAAAATCAGCAGGTAATGAGGTGTATGCCCTCTAAAGTGATGAGAAAGACAGGACAGGTAAAATAATGATAAAAGCAAAACCCCAGTTGATAAAAATAAAAAGCCATAACACCGAAATGTTATGGCTTCTAAATTTATTAAAATAATAAAATGCTATGTGTAGTTCTCTGCCTTTCACGTTTTATTTTACTCACTGCTTATCAAAGATAAGTAGTGGTTTGAATAAGTAAATAAAATCTACTTACCAGAAATTGGAATGACTGAAAACAACGGTCTACCTGGTGCAATAAAAAATAAGTACCCAAATACGGATAACTTAGATAATAAATAAATTAGGCGTTATAACACGTTACAAAATATTTCAATTTGTAACGTGAGTGCATTATATCCAATAAGATTTTTTGCGCAAGTTTTTTTACACTTAAATCAAATTTGCATAAAGACATTATAAATCACAAGGTTATAGATATATTTAACTTTAAAATGTCGAGCTAAACAAATCTAAAAATGAAAAAAAATGAAGAGTTAATGAATATTAATGTTATAGGAGTTCAAATAATGATATCTACTTAGCATTAATTGATTCAGCCCGCTATTACTCAATAAACTTAATTAATCGTTTACTCATAAACTTAATCTACTTATTATTAATCTTATTTAACACTAAAGTTAAATTTTATTCTAACTCAATTTTATTAATAATATCGATAACCATTAAAAGTGGTAAAAATATAAACGCGATTTCTTCTATACAATAAAAAAGCACTTTATTCATCATTTCACAACGACAAATAAAGTGCTTTTAAAATAGCGTAATAATACTTAAATAAATAGCTTATTTGCTAAAATTTAACCACCCGTAGAGACGGTTTCCATTCCCACTAGTCCAACTTTGAGATAACCCGCTTTTCTTAGCGAATCCATTGCAGACATTAACGTTTCATAATCAACCGTTTTATCAGCTTGGAAAAAGATTGTTGTCTCTTTGTTAGCTTGTGTCATGGTATCTAACACACTCGCCATCGTTTCATGTGTGACCATCTCTTCACCAATGAAAATTTGTTTATCCGACTTAATCGTTAAATAAACCGGTTTTTCAGGGCGAGGCTGTGGTTTAGCACTTGAAGCGGGTAAATTTACTTTTATATCAACAGTAGCTAAAGGTGCAGCCACCATAAAGATAATGAGTAGAACCAACATGACATCAATAAAAGGCGTCACATTGATATCATGCAATTCATTATCATCACCTGAATCATCACCAAGACGCATTGCCATAATTTATTACCTTGCTTTGCTGTTTTCGATATCTAAATCACGGCTGACTAATGTCACCACACCTGTTGCGATATCACCAATTTCACCACGATAACCTGCGATCATTCGAGCAAAAATGTTATAGATAATAACCGCTGGAATCGCCGCAATCAGACCAATCGCGGTTGCTAATAGCGCTTCTGCAATACCTGGTGCAACAACAGCAAGATTTGTCGTTTGAGAATGTGCAATACCGATGAAGCTATTCATGATCCCCCAAACCGTACCGAAAAGGCCGATAAAAGGAGAAATTGCACCGATTGTGGCTAAGTAACCATTACCGCGGCCTAATTCACGAATAATTGCTGCAACGCGACGTTCCATACGCATTTCAACACGCTCTTTAATGCCTGATGCCACTTTACTTTCTTGAGAGTAAGTACGCTCTAATTCTGCATCATTAAAGAAATCAGCGGTTGCGCTCTTATTGCCAAATTTTTTGCTAATCGCTAACGCATCGTTAAGTGATTTAGCTTCAACTAACTGAGCCGTCTCATTTCTTAAGCGACGACGCAGTGAGATCAAGTAACTTCCTTTCGCGAAAAACAGTGCCCAAGTAACAATAGAGGCTAACAATAAGCCAATCATGACACTTTTAACGACTAAGTCTGCATTACGGTACATGCCCATTACAGATAAATCTTCAGCGAATCCACCACCAGCAACCATTTCAGGTTGTACTTCTGATGGTGTATTTTCTGTCGCTGAAGGTACATTTTCTGAATTCTCAGCCGTTGTTACAGGTGTATTTTCACCTTCAGGCTTAGTGGTTTCAGTACCTACTGCTTTCACTTCATTACCCGTTGTAGAGGTCGTTGAAGCAGTAGCAGTTGTTGGTGTAGCGGTTCCCGGTGTAGAAGCTGTTGAAGAAACGGCAGCAGTAGTTGGCTGTTCAGTTGGTGTGGCAGGAGTCGTATCCGCAAAAGCAGAGCCTGTCAGACCGATTGCCAATAGAATAGAAGCTGTCAAATTACGCATCAGTTGGCCTTTTACTCTCTTTTTTATCTATTTATTTATTCAGTAATGAAGCTTTTTCTTCACTACTTACCCAAAATCGTTCGCTTACAATCATCCTGTTTGCCATCAGGAAAGAGAAAACGCTCAAATGATATCAAACATGAAGCATTTTGATAGTAATTATCATTACTATTTGGCTATTTTTTTTTCATTTGTCGATTTTTAAGGCAAATTATCGTTCTTTCACGTAACGTGAAATTTTATCAACTACCCTGCAAGCCTTTTGTACTTATCCAAAAAATGAATTAACTTGAGGTAAACACACCATCAATTAAAAGAAGGTATTAAGGATGACGCTAAAAAAACAAGAAACCTCACTCCTCCTTTCTGGTCGAGCTAAAAAATATTCCCAAGGCGCAGTAAACCCAATTATACAACGAACATCATCCGTTATTTTTGATTCCGTTGCACAAAAACGTGAAGCAACGAAAAAACGAGCGGAAGGTGCCCTTTTTTATGGACGTCGAGGTACAACCACACATTTTGCCTTACAAGAAGCTTTAACTGAATTAGAGCAAGGTGCAGGCTGCGCATTATTTCCTTCAGGTGCAGCTGCGATTACGCAATCTATACTCGCATTTATTGAGCAAGGTGCTCATATTCTTGTTACAGGCTCTGCCTACGATCCAACTCAAAATTTTTGTGATCAGATCTTACGTAAATTCTCAGTGACAACGACTTATTTCGATCCTTTAATCGGCAAAGAGATCAGCCAATTGCTACTTCCTGAAACAAAAATCGTTTTTCTTGAATCTCCAGGATCAATCACGATGGAAATTCAAGATCTACAAGGAATAGTCAATTCAGTGCGCCAATATAACCCTGAAATCATTATTATGATTGATAACACTTGGGCGGCGGGATTACTGCTTAAACCACTAACATTGGGTGCTGATATTTCAATCCAATCTGCCACAAAATATATTAATGGTCACTCTGATGGCATGTTAGGTTTTGCTGTAGCTAATGAACGTTGCTGGGCGCAGTTACGTGAAAATACCTATTTATTAGGTCAATGTGTTGATCCTGATACTGCTTATATGACAGCAAGAGGATTAAGAACATTACCCGTCAGGATGAAACAACACGAACAAAGTGCATTAGAAGTCGCTCGCTGGTTAAAACAACATCCTTTAGTTGATAATGTTTATCACCCTGCTTTAGTTTCTTGCCCAGGACATGAATATTTCCAACGTGATTTCTCCGGTAGCAATGGGTTATTCTCTTTTAGTTTAAAGAAAATCCTAACCACTGAAGAATTTGCACTTTTCTTGGATAACTTCTCATTATTTAAGATGGCATTTTCATGGGGAGGATTTGAATCTTTAATTTTGGGTTATCAACCTAATGATATTAAAGCGATGCGCCAATATGAAACTCAGCCAACATTTACAGGAACACTATTTCGCATTCATATTGGATTAGAAAATGTAGATGACCTTATTGAAGATCTAGAACAAGCCTTTTTACGTATTTCTTAATAAAGAATGAATTTTTTATTAAAAAAAATCTATCCCTGTGGTTCCACAGGGATTAAATCAAACTGTTCTCTTTATTTTGCGTTAGAATAGCGAACATAAAGTCCTTTTTTAATGCGAGTTCGCTAATGGGTACATTAAAAGAGATCATTCACGCACTAATGCAACACGATTATATGGTGTTAGCTAATCCAAATGTGCTGTGGGTTATCTATATTGTTCTTTTTGTTATTATTATGCTGGAAAACGGGGTATTACCCGCCGCATTTTTACCAGGAGATACACTGCTTATTCTTTGCGGTGCCTTAATTGCAAAAGGTGTTTTACACTTTTTCCCGACTATCATTATATTAGGCGCTGCCGCGAGTATTGGGAGTTGGCTCGGCTTTTTGCAAGGCCGTTGGCTAAGTGATACAAAAGTGGTTAAACGTTGGATGGCTCAATTACCAGAGCAATATCATCATAAGGCAAATGATCTCTTCCATCGCCAAGGCTTATATGCACTATTACTGGGTCGTTTTATTGGATTCGTGCGTACATTATTACCTACTCTGGCTGGCTTATCAGAATTACAACAACGTCGTTTTCAAATATTTAACTGGTTAAGTGGCTTCTTATGGGTGGGGATTATTGTTTCTTTAGGCTATGTGCTAAATCTTATTCCCTTTATTCAAAAGCATGAAACCTTAGTCATGAATATTTTGATGACATTACCTGTATTACTCTTAAGTGCAGGTTTAATTGGTTCGATTGTGATGTATATTCGCCATCGTAAAAATAGTACGGGTAATAAGTAATTAAAAAAAACGCCATTATTTTAATCATCATAATGGCGTTTTTTAATCATCTAATACCTCAAAAGTTCAGTTGTTCATTTTCTTATCTCCTATCTTATTAATATCTTAGTAAAAATCCGTTGATATTTATCACCGTCATCTTTTTACCTTAATCTATTTGTCGTTAAAGCTTAATGGCTTTTGACGCAAGAAACGTTGGAATATAACTATCAACGAGAAAGCGAGCATGAGGAGCAAAATCCTCAACAAAATCTTGTAATAAGAAACCCGCTTTTAGCTGCCCACCAATAAGGTCAGTTAAAGAATGACCAAATACAAGTCCATCACCTCTTGCGACTTTTTCTTGCAGAATATCCGAAGGTAGTGAACCTTGATCGCTATATGGTAATCGGTAAGTCGGTCTTATTAATCCCTGTGAGCGCAATTGCGGATCTCTATCATCAATAAAAACAACAGGATTATAAAAACTCGCCATAAGTACACCGCCTTTTTTCAAAACACGGTAGCACTCTTGCCAAACGGGATTAACATCCGCTACATATAAGTTTGAGATAGGGTGAAAAATAATATCAAAACTTTCATCAGCAAATGCAGTTAAATCCGCCATATCACCTTGTACTGTAACCAAATCTAACTGATGCTTTTGTGCCAATTGATGGTCTTTGCTTAATTGGCCTTCTGATAAATCAAATACCGTCACAATGCCACCAGCAGCAGCTAAAATAGGCGCTTGTTGCCCACCAGCAGAAGCTAAGCAGAGTATTTTTTTACCTTTAATATCTGCTAACCACTCTTTTTTAACCGGATTAGGTGTTAAATGGACTTTCCAGTTGCCTTGTTTTGCAGCGATAATTTCTTCGTCGCTAACAGGTTTAGACCACTGATTTTCCATTGCGGCTTGTTTATCCCAATGTTCTTGGTTTAATGTTAAATAATGACTTTCCATATCACTCCTTATAAATTAGCTACAATTTGAATTGTTGTAGTCATTAAGAAAATAATTCATCTCTTATTTCTACAACCTTACAGTTATAGTTATGTCATGCTATTTCGTCTAGACACAGTGAAAAACTTTTTCCTGATTAATTGTCATATTGCAGAACATCAAATCAAGGTGGATATAAAATGCAAAACTTTACTTATTACTCCCCCACTCGCCTTCATTTTGGTCAAGGGCAAATAGAAAAATTACGTTCTGAAATCGGAAAAAATGAAAGAATTTTGCTGACTTATGGCGGTGGCAGTATTAAACGCAACGGCGTTTTAGATCAAATCTATACGGCTCTTCCTGGTTATCAAATTCATGAATTTAGTGGTATTGAACCCAATCCCTCTTATGAAACACTGATGAAAGCCGTTTCTTACGCCCGATATCATGGTATTACACACCTATTGGCTGTCGGCGGTGGATCGGTTATTGATGGCACCAAATTTATTGCAGCCGCGATACCTTATCAAGGTGAACCTTGGGAAATCGTAACCAGTCGCGGTAAAGTGGTCGAAAAAGCCATTCCTCTAAGTTGTGTATTAACACTTCCAGCAACAGGAACAGAAACCAACAGTTTTTCCGTGATCAGTAAAAAACAGACAATGGATAAACAAAGCTTCGCCTCTCCTTATGTTTATCCTCATTGCGCGATTTTAGATCCAACAACCACTTATTCTTTACCACCAAGACAAACAGCAAACGGCGTTGTTGACGCTTTTATTCATATATTAGAGCAATATCTCACTTATCCTGTGAATGCTCGTGTACAAGATGAGTATGCAGAAGGTCTTTTACGGATTTTGATTGATCAAGGACCAAAAGCGCTGGCATCACCTACAGACTATGATATCCGTGCTAATATAATGTGGACAGCATCACAAGCCCTTAATGGTATCCTTGGTGTTGGTGTTCCTCAAGATTGGGCTACACATGCATTAGGCCACGAACTCACGGCATTACACGGGCTTGATCATGCACAAACTCTCGCCATCGTTTTACCTGCCCTATTAAATGAAAAACGGCAGGCTAAATATGAGAAGTTAATCCAATATGCACAAAAAGTTTGGGGTATAAACCAAGGTTCTGACGCTTTTAAAATTGAAACTGCGATTAATGAAACTCGAAAATTCTTTGAATTAATGGGACTTAGAACTCGACTGGCTGATTTCAAAATTACTGAAGAAGATATTCCAGCTTTAGTGCGAAAATTGGAAGAGCATGGACAAACCGCACTAGGCGAGCATCAAGATATCACATTAGAAGTCAGTCAACGCATTTATACAGCAGCACTCTAAGTACTTTAATGCGACTTTGGAGACAGAAATGGATAAACCTAAACTGATCAAATTATCTGATGGAAATGCCATCCCACAACTGGGGCTGGGTGTTTGGCAAGCAGATAATCATCAAGTTGTTAACGCTATTCATCACGCACTTGATACAGGCTATCGCCTTTTTGATACTGCGGCAATTTATCATAATGAAGAAGGTGTGGGTAAAGCGCTAAAACAGATTACGGTTCCTCGTGATGAACTCTTTATCACAACAAAATTATGGAACAACGATCAAACGCATGCTCGTGGTGCTGTCTTAGAAAGTCTCCAGCGTTTGCAACTTGATTATATTGATCTCTATTTAATGCATTGGCCTGCCCCCTCACGCGAACTTTATGTTGAAGCGTGGAAACAGATGATTATTTTGCAAAAAGAAGGCTTGGTAAAAAGTATTGGTGTCTGTAATTTTAAAGAAGAACATCTTGAACGTATTATTACAGAAACAGGTGTTACACCCGTCATTAATCAGATTGAAATTCACCCTTTAATGCAACAAGCACCATTAAGAGCATGGAATACAACGCATAATATTGTGACCGAATCTTGGAGCCCTTTAGCACAGGGGGGTGAAGGTGTTTTTAACCAACCCATCATTCAAAAACTTGCCGAAAAATATCATAAAACCCCAGCACAAATTGTCTTACGTTGGCATCTAGATAGTGGGCTTGTGGTGATCCCTAAATCTGTCACACCTTCTCGCATAGAAGAAAACTTCCATATTTTTGATTTTAAATTGGAGAAAGAGGAAGTTGCAGAAATGGCAGCACTTGATCAGAAAAAACGTTTAGGTCCTGATCCTGATATTTTTGTTGATATCTAATTTTTTGTCCTGAATAAAAAAGCCAATAGTATTTATTTCTATTGGCTTTTTTATACCTAAAATTCCTTTTCAATTTTTATTTCTAAACTTATTTTATTTTTTTGATCATTTATTTTTATATATTGAATAATTAATTAATTCAAGTTCACTTTCTGATATCTAAAACATCTATAAATACGAGAATCTCATCATTATTTGTTACGGTGAGTTTAAAAATGACAAAATTTAAAAGTGGACTAACGCCTCAACTCTCTTCTATTACAAAGAAAGTTGCTTGGTTTAATATTTTTATTCAACTGGCATTTCCTATCTCAGCAACCCTTCCAGCCAATGTATTTGCTAATGGAAACAGCCAAGAAAAACAGGCTATTAATTTATTAAAAAAACAGAAAACTTATCAGGTTAAAGTAGGAGATACACCTGAATCTATCGCTAAGCAATTTAATATAAAATTATTTAAACTTATAGAAGCTAATCCTGATTATGTCTCTTTAGTGGGTAAATTAAAAATAAAGGTGGGCATAACACTTAATATCCCCGATGAGCCTTTATTAACAAAAAAATGGCTAAATAATAACAGTCAAGATATTCCGATCCCTTCGACTAATGGGCAAGAACTGGCACAGATTATTGTCGATAATTCATCTTTATTAAATAGAGATACTGATGCAACTCAATACGCAATAAGCCGAGTTTCAAGTAAAGCCAATCAACAAATAGAACAGTGGCTTAATCAATTTGGCCATGCTCGTGTGTCACTTTCTACTGATAAAAATTTCACATTAGAAAATAGCTCAGCAGATCTCTTGATCCCATTATACGATCAAGAAAAAAACTTAGTTTTCTCTCAAACCAGTTATCACCGTAAAGATTCTCGTAGCCAATTAAACCAAGGGATTGGTTACCGGCATTTTACTGATAAATTTATGGTGGGTCTTAATGCCTTTTATGACTATGACTTAAGTCGCTATCACAGTCGCTTTGGTGTGGGTGCCGAAGTGTGGCGAGATTACTTTAAACTGAGTGCAAACCACTATCATCGCTTATCCAACTGGCGCACTTCCGATGATGTCATGGATTATAATGAACGCCCTGCCAATGGTTGGGATATTAGAACCGAGGGCTATCTACCTGCTTATCCGCAATTAGGTGCAAAGCTTATTTTTGAGCAATATTATGGTAAAGAAGTTGGTTTATTTGGCAAGGATAATCGCCAAGAAAATCCCCACTCTTATACTGCGGGATTAACTTATACACCAGTGCCTTTAATTACCTTTGGCGCTGAACGTCGTTTTGGTTTAAATGACAATAGTGATAATAAATTTGACGTAAATATCCAGTATCGCCTTGGTGAATCAATCGCTTCACAGCTCAATTCAGATAATGTGCGAGCAATGCGTTTAATGTCGGGAAATCGCTATGATTTTGTTGATAGAAATAATGACATTGTTTTGGAATATAAAAAGAAAACCTTAGTCTTCCTTTCAATGAATCCAACCCTTAACGGTTACGCAAAAGAAGAAAAAGATTTAGGTGTACAAGTTCGTTCAAAATATCCCGTTAAACAGATTGAGTGGTCAGCAAGTCGCTTAATCGCCAATGGGGGTAAAATTAATCATAATAATAATCTTAACTACTCGATAATCCTTCCTCGTCATATTTCAGGTTCAGCTGAAAAAAACAGCTACATAATAAGTGCTGTTGCTATTGATGAACAAGGTAATCGTTCTGATCCCGTACAAAGTCAAATTATAGTTGATCAATCCGCTATCAATACACAAAATAGCCAATTTACGCCGAAAGCCACACAACTGCCCGCAGACAATTACTCTGCACAAAATCTGACTTTATCAATTTTAGATAATGATAATCTTCCTGTTGATATCAATCTCAAAGAACTCTCACTACAGGTTCAATCTGATAACCCTGCCAGTAGTAGCAAAGTTTCCAATTTCAACCGAATAGATACAGGGAAATATCAAATCACTGTCACCGCGGGAAGTTCTCCTGAAATTGTGACATTAACACCTAAATTTAGGGATAACACATTTAATAAAGCACAAGTCACTTTTGTCGCTGATACACATTCCGCCATTATTGCAAAAGGGGGATTAACCGTAATCAAAAATAATGCCCCTGCTGATGGTAAAAGCCAAAATAAAATACAAGTTATTGTGACTGATATTAATGCGAATAGAATTCCTAACTATCCAGTCTCATTTACTGCCGATAATGGCGCAACGATAATCAAGCAAACCAATACAGACTCAGACGGTAAAATCATTGTTCCTATTACCAATACCCATATTGGTAAAAGTATGATTGGTGTTAGCGTTAAAAAAATCACCTATTCAACCAATGTTGATTTTATTGCCGATATTAACTCAGCAAAAATAAATACCTTTACCATCAATCCAAACAGTTCATTCGCTAATGGAACAGATGAAAAACATATTGCTTTCAATGTTATTGATAAAAACAATAATCCTGTTCCCAACGCTAAAATACAATTATCTGCTGATAACCAAGCCCTGCTCAAAGAAACTGAATTATTGACTGATAATCAAGGTAATGCATCAACAACGATGACCAGCCAAATATCAGGCACAACCACTGTAAGTGCATTAGTTAATAAAATAGTCACCAAAAAGACAACGCAATTTATTGCCGATCTATCCAACGGTAAAATTATTTCATTAACGCCATCGGCAAAACCTTATATTGCTGATGGTAAAACAGCAGTAACCTTTACCGCGGTCGTTGAAGATAACAATCACAACATCTTGCCAAATGCAAAAGTCATTTGGTCGACTAATCGTGACCAACAGATTGTTTCTATTAATGAAGTTTCAACCACCAATAACCAAGGTATCGCTCAAACTACAGTGACCAGTACTCAAGCCTTTGATGTTATTGTTACTGCCAGTATCAGTAATGGGTCACTGGATGCATCACCTATTACTTTTATTGCTGATAACCAGAAAGGTTTAATTACCTTAACCACTAATAAAACCCAATTGATTGCGGATAATAAAGAGCAAGCCATATTAACCGCAGTTGTAAAAGATAAATTCGGCAATAAATTACCTAACGTTACCGTAAATTGGGATATTAACGGTGGAACAGCGAATCAAAAAGAGACAAAAACTAACCAACAAGGTGAAACAGCTATTTCGATTAATACCGCTCAAGCGGGAACTATTACCGCCATTGCTTCACTTAAAAATGGGAATAAAGCACAGACCACAATAAACGCCATTTCTGATCCAAAGAGTGCAACAATTTCTTTATCGGCTAATAATAAAACAGAAGCCATTGCTGATGATAATGACACTATTACCGTCACAGCACATGTCGTTGATGCTAATAATAATCCGTTAATCCAACAATCTGTTTTTTGGAATGCATCACCCAATCATCCAAATAGAGAAATGGTAAAAACAGATATTCATGGTAATGCACAAGTCGAAATAAAAGGAAAAATAGCACAGGCAGAAACATTAACTGGCCGTCTAAATAACAATCAAAGCGCATCAATTAATCTTTTATTTAAACCAGGGGAAGTAGATAAAAACCATAGCCACTTTAAATTGGATCCGCAAACTATCGTGGCTAATGGACAAAGTATTTCTACTGGTACAGTCGAATTAAAAGACCAATTTGATAACCCAGTTCCTAAACAAGAAAAATATATCAGTCTTAGTGGCAATAATCCCACTATTACATTCAGTAATGTTATTGATAAAAATAACGGACTTTATCAATTTGAGGTTAAAGGAAAAAAAGAAGGTGTTAGTGAGATAACAGCAAAATATGGTGCAGCAAATCCATTTGTATTAACACAACCTCTTGGTTTTGTTGCTGATACACAAAATGCCATGATTCAATCAGTTAATGTCATTGCGCCTTATACTGTCACTGCAAATGGGAAAGATAGTGTCGTTATTAAAGCCCATATTGTAGATAAGCAAGGCAACCCAAGCATGGAAGGCATTACGGTAGGTTGGCAAACATCATTAGGTCAACTTTCACCATTACCAATTAGTAAAACAGATAAAAATGGGGTTGCAGAGATTGCGCTGGCAAGCACACAAGCAGGTGTAGCAAAAGTCACTGCTATGCTAGATGCGCAAGAGTTTCTTGAAGCTGATCATGACATTGTCTTTGCAACGGATGTCATATCCCCAACGCACTCAACTCTTGCTCTTTCCCCTTCCATTATTACAGCGGGGGATGGTACTCGGACTTATGATCAATCCGAAATTACGGTCATTGCAAAAGACAATCAAGGAAATTTACTCCCTGGATTGAAAGATGATATTAAACTTCAATATTCTACTCAGCTTAATATTAAAGAGAGTAAATTTACCGAGAGCAGCACAGGTGTTTATAAAGCCACAATCAGTGCACAAAAAATGGGTACAACGCAAATTCATGCCATCATTAGCGGTGTCACCTTAACTCAATCGGTTTCATTGACCGTTATTCCAGATAATATCAGTGCCAAAGTGCGTGATATTGTTATCAGTGATCTAACGCCTAAAGCCGGAGACACTATCACCTATACCGCTTATTTAATTGATAAATATGATAATCCAGTCAGTAAAGATACGCCTGTCACATGGACATCTGACAATGTCAGTGTCTTAAGCTCTGCATTGACTTTTACAGATGATAAAGGCGTTACCCAAACAAAATTAACACGAGGGCCTGCTGGGTTAGCTAAAGTTAATGTGGTTTTAAAATCAGGTATTTATCACGCTAAAGATGTTAACTTTGTCGCGGATGATGTTGATGAAAACCGTTCAGAAATCACATTAATCCCAGCGAATATCGTAGCTAATGGTAAAGAAAAAGCCCTATTGAGTTTAATCATTAAAGATAAAGGCGGTAATATTCTGCCAGATCAACAAGTGAAAGGAATATCGGATAACCCAACCATTATATTTAGCCCAGCGAAACAAGTCTCTCCTGGCCATTATGAAATTGAAGCAACAGGAAAAAAATCAGGCTCAGCGCAGTTAAGTGTCAATATCAATGGCGTTGATTTTAAAAAGCAAAAAACCTTACAACTTCGTGCCGATGCAACAACATGGCAAGTAAAATCTGTTGATGTGGATAGAACGAGCATAATTGCAGGTGATAAAGGCGTTAATTATCAAGCAGCTATTGTTGATGCTAATGATAATATTTTGCCAAACGTTATTGTGTCATGGAAATTACAAGGTTTAGCTGATGATTATGATTTTAGTACCTATACAGATGCTAAAGGTGTCGCAAGAACCAAAGTAACTAGCCATGTTGCGGGTATCATCAAGATGAGTGCTTATCTTGATTTAAGCAACTATAAGCCAATTCAAGATGTGACTGTGCTCCCTGCAGATATTGATGCCAATAAGTCAACACTGACAACAAGTCGCCAGTCTATTGGCGGCGATGATAAAGACGAAGCTATTTTAACAGTAAAATTAGTTGATAAATATGACAACACGATTGATGGCAAAACGGTTAGCTTAACAGCCACAACGGGTACTGCGCATTTTAGTGATAATCCATTAAAACCATTAGGAAATGGTCAATATCAAACCAAACTAACTTCTAATGTTAAAACAGATATTACATTAGCCGCAGAAGCTGAAGGGATCGCTGTTGCTAAACCCGTTATTATTAAAGTCACTATTCCTAAACCTGATATTATTTTTGACAAACAAATCCAACAAGAAACCTACGCTTCAGCACCAATCAGCGCACTAGGTTATACAGGATTACCTAATAATATTAATATGATGTGGTCTAGTTCCGATCCGACTATTGCCTCTATTGATACAACTAGCGGTCGTATTTCGATGAAAAAAGCGGGTACTGCAGTTATCACATTACAAACATCAGGTAATGATCAATATCAACCAGCGCAAAGTAGTTATCCTTTAGTCATTGAAAAAGCGAAGCCTATTTTGCAATTAGCGTCATCGGGTACGATTAAATCGGTATGGAATGATGGAGTAGTGCATAACGTTAACGCCACTTTTGGCAATACAGACGTAAAAAATATTCCTTTGTATTATATCAGTGATGATCAACGTGTAGCCACTGTTGATACACAAGGCAGTATTACAGAAGTAAAACCAGGCAAAACGAAAATACACATCAAAAGTGATGCGACTGATCAATTTCTAGCAGATGCAGTGGCAGTGGATTACGAGCAAGGTAAAGGAACACTCCAAATCACTTTTGCACAAAAAGACATTATTTTATCTGAAATGGATACTAATATTGATGTACAACAACCAACAATTCCATTGCCTAAAGAAGCTCTAGGTACCTGGTCAGCAAAAGATCCTAATATTGTAGCAATAAAAGAAAGTGGGGTTATTGTTAAAGTCACTCCAGGTAAAACAGATATCATTTTGACATCAAAAGAAAATGACTACTTTTATCAATCTCAAGGTTCTTATTCTGTCGATGTCAGAAAAGTACCTCATATCACTATTAACTCAGTAACACGAAGGGTTGATAACAATAAAAATGCACAAATCATACCTCATGATAATATATCGATAAATTGGACTCCTGTTTATGAAGATGATTCGTTAACTTTTTCTTGGTTACCGCCAGATACAGCAGCAAGTGATTATGCAGTTAATCTTGAATTATGGGATGGAAATCAAAAAACCAGTCAAATCCTTGCTTATGACCAAAATCAGCTTCTTAGTAGACCAAAAATCACTAGCTCATTTAAGCTTGATAAAAATTTATTTAAAAGTACTCAACTTAAAATCAAAGTCATTGTGTTTGACATTCACGATCATGATCCAAGTACAAATAGAAGTAGAGAATATGCGGTTTATTATCCACTAGATGTAAAACCGATCCATCCTATGTATATGGATTTAGAATTAAACGGCTCTATTTCATTTATTACTACTAATAATGCTAGTGTGCCGAGAAATTCATGTAGAATGAGTGGATTGGATGAGATGGTTCATGTTATTGCAAGGCCGATGTTTACATTAGGAAACCACGCAAGTGATTTCTTTGAGCCAGTCACGGTATCTCACAAACTTATTAATATACAAGGCGATTCTACTCGAAGTTCAGTCGATTACAACGATGAAGATACTTATACATCTATAATTGAGAACCAACGTTTCCCATCTAATAGTCATTCACTGGCAATAGAAGAAGACTGTTGGGGGAGTGGTGCCGGTGCTTCTGCCCATCATGGTAATGCAACGTTAATTACCTCTGTCACTATCGCAGGTGAAACATATGAGTTTAAACAACATGTTAATTGGGATGGAGATGGTGCTCCATCACAAAATAATATAACGAGAATTAGCCAACTTTAGTTAAAATCATTCGATTAACCATAAAGAGCCTCTCGAGGCTCTTTATTAATTTAAAGCTGTTTTTCTAATGTATCGTTTAATATCATCATTCCTGCGCCTCCTAAGAAAAGTCCCCCCATTACCCCCGCAATTTGGATCGCATTGATTTCAGATAATAGGGTGCTTGTACCAAAACTCTGACAACTTGAAGAAAAAATTGGGAGGGAGAAAACCTCCCCCCAACCAAGCTATTTATTACACATCAAAATAGCTTGAACGACTGTGTTTCCATTACTAATGTTAAGTGAACATAATCGTTCGCCTACAATTATTGTAAAACATAGAACAGTCACACAGATAACCGTAATGCCAAATAAGGTTATTTTCGTCAATTTCATTGACTCCTTTCGGAAAAGGAGACAAAATCAAGTTGTTGATGTTTGAGTCTGTCCCCGGATTTTATGAAAATAGAATTCGGGGCTTTTCTCTTTTTGGCTCTTACAAAATGCTTGAACCAAAATGATCCAAGCACCCGCCAATATAGTAACAGAAATTTCTCTATTCCCTATACCTTATCCGTAGTAAATAACAAATTTAAATCAATTAAAACAATACGTTACTCAACCTCGTGAAATAATTTCCTCTTGACTCAAGCGACAAAAAAAGACAAAATCAACCCGCTAAAACAAAGAAATTAACTTGTTTTATTTTCTTGACTCCTTACTTGAAAAAAAGATCCGCACCCATCTCTTTGTTTTGCACTCGCCCCAAATAAATTTATTTGGGGCTATCTTTTTTATATCAAATAGAAAAATAAAAAATCCCGAATACAAGTCTCCTCATATTCGGGATCATTATTACAACAATAAGTAAATCTTAAGATTTACTTATCTTTTTATGCATTTCTTGAACTGAGATAACACTTTCTGTAGGGTCCGCTGTTAATGACAGCGTTGTCGCAAATCCGCCATTTAATGTCGTGTCATAATGGACTTTATATCTTAATGCACTACGACGAATAATTTTAGAATCTTCAATGGCTTGGCGACCTGAAGTGGTATTGACAATATAGTCATACTCACCATTTTTAATTCTATCTTCAATATGCGGTCGTCCTTCATGAACTTTATTCACTAAACGTGGATTTATTCCCGCCTCACCTAATACAATGGCTGTACCATGTGTAGCATCTAATTCAAATCCACTTTTTAGTAATTTCGTTGCTAAATCAACAACTCGCTTTTTATCACCAGCACGCACAGAAAGAAGCGCTCTGCCTTTTTTCTTCATGGTAGAACTGCTGCCTAACATCGCTTTAGCAAAGGCTTGAGCAAAGGTTGCACCGACGCCCATCACTTCACCTGTTGAACGCATTTCAGGCCCTAAAATCGGATCAACACCTGCAAACTTATTGAAAGGTAAAACCACCTCTTTTACAGAGTAATAAGGTGGAATAACTTCCTTTGTAACTCCCTGCTCTTCAAGGCTTTGACCAATCATGACACGCGCAGCGACTTTCGCTAATGGCACACCTGTGGCTTTTGAGACAAAAGGAACAGTACGAGCAGCACGAGGATTGACTTCGATAAGATAAACATCATTACCTTTCACCGCAAATTGTACGTTCATTAGCCCTTTGACTCCAAGCTCAAACGCAAGTGCGCGTACTTGTTTACGCATCACATCTTGAATTTCTTGGCTTAGGGTATAAGCAGGCAATGAGCAAGCGGAGTCACCAGAGTGAACACCCGCTTGTTCGATATGCTCCATAATGCCACCAATCACGACTTGTTGACCGTCACAAACCGCATCAACATCGACTTCAATCGCATCATCAAGAAAACGGTCTAACAACACGGGAGCATCGTTTGACACACTAACCGCAGTTTGGAAATAGCGACGTAAATCAACGTCGTCATAAACAATTTCCATTGCGCGTCCACCAAGTACATAAGAAGGACGAACCACCAGCGGATAACCAATCAATTGTGCTTTTTCTACAGCCTCTTCTAACGCTGTTACAGTGGCATTTTCAGGCTGTTTAAGCTCTAATTTATCCACTGCTTTTTGGAAACGTTCACGATCTTCTGCTTTATCGATAGCATCAGGGCTTGTACCAATAACTGGCACGCCTTCAGCTTCTAGCGCTCTGGCTAGTTTTAGCGGAGTTTGTCCGCCGTATTGCACAATCACCCCTTTCGGTTTTTCAATTCGTACAATTTCAAGTACATCTTCTAATGTGACAGGTTCAAAATAGAGTCTGTCAGAGGTGTCGTAATCTGTTGAAACCGTTTCTGGGTTACAGTTCACCATAATGGTTTCGTAACCGTCTTCACGCAGTGCTAGTGCCGCATGAACACAACAATAATCAAATTCAATTCCTTGACCAATACGGTTTGGCCCTCCACCTAAAATCATCACTTTTGGCTTATCTTGATGAGGGTTCGCCTCACACTCTTCTTCATAAGTCGAGTACATATAAGCGGTATCGGTGGCAAATTCTGCGGCACAAGTATCAACACGTTTATAGACAGGATGGAGTTGATATTGCTCACGTAATTGGCGAATAGCCTGTTCTTTTACATTGAGTACCTTAGCTAAACGCGCATCAGCAAAGCCTTTACGTTTTAACTGGCGTAAAAAATCTGCGGTTAAGCCTTTTAAGCCCACTTTTGCCACTTTTTCTTCAAGACGTACAATTTCTTCAATTTGCACTAAGAACCAGCGGTCAATATTAGTCAGATTAAACACGCCATCGACCGATAACCCTGCGCGGAAAGCATCTGCGATATACCAAATTCGGTCAGAACCCGCTTCTTTTAGTTCACGACGAATTTTCGTTAATGCTTCAGGATCATCTAAGTCAACTTTAGGATCAAAACCTGTTGCGCCAACTTCAAGACCACGTAACGCTTTTTGCATCGACTCTTGCTGTGTTCTACCTATCGCCATGACTTCCCCGACAGATTTCATTTGTGTTGTTAATCTGTCATTGGTTCCCGCAAACTTTTCAAAGTTAAAGCGAGGAATTTTTGTCACAACATAATCAATAGAAGGTTCGAAAGAAGCTGGCGTTCTCCCTCCAGTGATATCATTCATTAGCTCATCAAGGGTATAACCCACGGCTAATTTAGCGGCGATCTTTGCAATTGGGAAACCTGTTGCTTTAGATGCAAGCGCTGATGAACGAGAAACTCGAGGGTTCATTTCGATAACAATCAAGCGCCCGGTTTTAGGATCAACGGCAAACTGAACATTCGAACCGCCAGTTTCAACACCTATCTCACGTAATACTGCCATCGAGGCATTACGCATAATTTGATATTCTTTGTCGGTCAGTGTTTGTGCAGGTGCAACAGTGATGGAATCACCCGTATGAATGCCCATGGCATCAAAGTTTTCAATGGAGCAGACGATAATACAGTTATCATTTTTATCGCGTACCACTTCCATTTCATACTCTTTCCAACCAATTAATGATTCATCAATTAACAGTTCATTAGTGGGTGATAAATCTAAGCCTCGCGTACAGATTTCTTCAAATTCTTCACGATTATAGGCGATCCCGCCCCCGGTTCCGCCCATCGTGAATGAAGGGCGAATAATACAAGGGAAACCGACTTGTTCAGCAACGGCAAAAGCTTCTTCAAGATTATGAGCGATACCAGAACGTGCTGTATCTAAACCAATTTTTTTCATCGCTTTATCAAAGCGTTGTCTATCTTCTGCTTTATCAATTGCATCGGCTGTTGCACCAATCATGGTAACGCCAAATTCAGCCAAAACACCTTGGCGCTCTAACTCTAGCGCACAGTTCAGAGCTGTTTGCCCCCCCATTGTCGGTAACACTGCATCAGGACGCTCTTTTTCAATAATTTTTCTCACAACTTGCCAGTGAATAGGCTCGATGTACGTTGCATCGGCCATTTCAGGATCGGTCATAATGGTTGCAGGATTTGAATTTACCAAAACAACTCGATATCCCTCTTCACGTAGGGCTTTACATGCTTGAGCGCCTGAATAGTCAAATTCACACGCTTGTCCGATAACAATAGGCCCAGCACCTAAAATCAGGATTGTTTTGATATCTGTTCTTTTAGCCATTTTCTTTCGCTCCTGATTTATTTTGTTGTCACTGATTGCAGGTTTTGACGATATTGCGCGATAAGCTCGATAAAGTGATCAAAAAGAGGTGCCGCATCATGAGGGCCAGGACTGGCTTCTGGGTGGCCTTGGAAGCTGAATGCAGGTTTATCTGTGCGATGAATACCTTGTAAAGAACCATCAAATAGAGATTTATGTGTCACACGTAAACTGGCAGGCAGAGAGGTTTCATCAACGGCAAATCCATGATTTTGCGCTGTGATCATCACCGTATTTTTATCTAAATCTTTAACAGGATGATTACCACCGTGGTGACCAAATTTCATTTTGATGGTTTTTGCACCGCTAGCTAATGCTAATAGCTGATGTCCTAAACAGATACCAAATACCGGAATATCAGTGGTTAAAAAGGTTTGAATGGCGTTAATGGCATAATCACAGGGCTCTGGATCTCCGGGGCCATTCGAAAGGAAAATACCATCTGGCGAAAGGGCTAAAACATCTTGAGCTGACGTTTGAGCAGGTACAACAGTAACGCGACATCCTCTATCCACCAGCATACGTAAAATATTACGTTTTACACCGAAATCATACGCCACAATATGCAATGGCAACTCAGTCGCTAATTTAGCTTCTGGTAATTCATTCTCTAGCGTCCAACTTCCTTGAGTCCACTGGTAAGGCTGTTTCACTGTCACCGTTTTTGCTAAGTCCATTCCTTTTAAACCAGGAAATGATCTGGCCTTTTCGAGAGCTTGTTGAGCATCAAGATGATTGCCTGCGATAATGCAACCGTTTTGCGCGCCTTTTTCTCTCAGCAAACGCGTTAACTTACGTGTATCAATATCCGCAATCGCAACAATGTTATGACGTTTAAGATAATCAGATAACGTTTCTTCAGCACGATAGTTGCTCATCACTAATGGCAAGTCGCGAATAATTAAGCCTTGAGCATGGATTGTTTCTGATTCTTCGTCTGAACGATTAACGCCGGTATTGCCAATGTGGGGATAAGTGAGAGTAACAATTTGTTGGGAGTAAGAAGGGTCGGTTAATATTTCTTGGTAACCGGTCATTGAAGTATTAAAAACGACTTCACCGATGGCGGCGCCTTCTGCGCCAATCGACTTGCCGTGGAATTCGGTCCCATCTTCTAGAACCAGTATAGCTGATTTAATCAAAACGCCCTCCAGAGAATAATAAATCACATTTCATGCATATTAATTCAGATTTAAGACTCTAAATCAATGCCAAAAACATAAAATTGGGCAAATTTTTGGCAAATTGGGCGCATTCTAAAGATCGAACGAGCAGATGTCTAGAAAAAACACCTTTTTAATTAAAAAAATATCAGTCATTAGCAATTTAGTTAGCCAAGTGACAATTTATATAATCAATCTTACAAATTTAACCGTTTGCTTACCAAGATAATTTTAAATTAGAGTTTAAATAGGAAAAATAGATGATTTATTCTTTTTAGAGAGAAAAAAACAGAGAAAAAATAGAGATAAGATATAAAAATAAACCTTATAAAATAATTTATAAAACAAACATAAAAAAACTCATAATTATAAAAATAGTTATGAGTTTTCAATAAATTACATCTTTTTAAAAACTACAAATTTTCCAATGAAAGAACATCCTTCATATTATAAAGACCCGTTTTTTTGGATTTTAACCAAATAGCAGCCTTAACTGCGCCATTTGCAAATGTCATTCGGCTAGAAGCCTTGTGGCTTATCTCTACACGCTCACCAATATCGGCAAAAATTGCAGTATGTTCTCCCACAATATCACCTGCACGAATAGTGGCAAAACCAATGCTTTGAGGATCTCGCTCTCCAGTATGTCCTACACGTTCATAAACTGCGCACTCTTTAAGATCACGGCCTAACGCATCTGCAATAGATTCTCCCATTGCTAATGCTGTGCCTGATGGTGCATCAACTTTATGACGATGGTGCGCTTCTACAATTTCAATATCACTGTAAGAACCCATCACTTTCGCCGCTTTTTCAAGTAATTTAAGCACCAAGTTAACACCAACACTAAAGTTAGCAGCAAACACTATTGGGATCATTTTGGCGGCATTTTCAATGGCTTTTTTACCTTCATCATCAAAGCCTGTCGTACCAATAATCATGCCTTTTTTCTGTTCTACGCAAAATGCAATATGAGAAAGCGTGCCTTCAGGGCGTGTAAAATCAATTAACACATCAAATTCACTCGCTTGAGACAGCAAGTTATCGGTGATTGTGACACCAATATGCCCAATACCCGCTAATTCTCCAGCATCAGCACCAATCAATGAAGAATTAGTACGCTCAAAAGCAGCACCTAAAACGGTTCCTTCTTGTTGAGAAATTGCCTGAATTAATTGGCGCCCCATACGACCACCCGCACCAACAACGGCAAGACGAAGTTCTTTTGCAGACATAACTCAATTTCTCCTTAACAATACTTATTGTCTCTATTTATTGTTTACAGATTAACGATGTCATCCACTTGATGCCAGCATTTAACGTTCGAGATAAGAAAAACACACAAAACCGTAGTCATTATCAGTAAAAGAGATGAACAGCATGATTATTCATTTAACTTTACTTTATACATAAAAAAAGCAGAGTCATTCACTCTGCTTTTTAAATTCACTATCACATTTAAGTGAGATTATTCGATAACTTTATAATCTAGGCGAAGCTCTTTAGGCACTTCAAAAACAATATTTTCTTCACGCCCTGATAATTCAATCACGTCATCAGCACCAAAGGTTTTTAAACGTTCTAATACTTGTTGAACCAAAATATCTGGTGCTGAAGCCCCTGCTGTAACGCCAACAATATTTGCATTAGCCACCCATGACTCATCAATATCTTCAAAGCTATCGATCAGATAAGAAGGCTTACCTGCACGCTGTGCAAGCTCCGCTAAGCGATTAGAGTTTGATGAGTTCTTAGAGCCAACGACAAATACAACATCCGCTTTTTCAGCAAGCTCTCTTGCGGCTTCTTGGCGATTGGTTGTTGCGTAGCAGATATCATCTTTGCGAGGCCCAATAATTTTGGGGAAGCGTGCATTTAAAGCATCAATCACTTCAGATGTATCATCAACAGAAAGCGTTGTTTGGGTCATAAAGCAAAGATTATCTTCATCTTTGACTTCTAATTTCCACACATCAGCAGGCGACTCAACTAAATACATTCCCCCCTCAGGGTTGTTGTATTGCCCCATAGTGCCTTCAACTTCAGGGTGTCCTGCATGACCTATTAAGATAGCTTCTTTGCCTTTACGGCTCGCTCTTGCCACTTCCATATGCACTTTGGTTACGAGTGGACAAGTTGCATCATAAAGCATTGTTAAATTACGTGAGCGAGCTTCTTGACGAATAGCTTGAGAAACACCATGAGCTGAAAAAATTAAAATCGCGTTATCGGGTACTTCTGAAATTTCTTCAATAAAGATAGCACCTCGTTCACGTAAGTCGTTAACGACATAGCGGTTATGAACGACCTCGTGACGAACATAAATAGGTGCGCCATAGATTTCCAGAGCGCGGTCAACAATGCTGATAGCTCGGTCAACACCCGCACAAAAGCCTCGTGGGTTAGCCAGCAGTATTTGCATGTGTTGTTTCCTCCTCAGGATTGATGCTGACAACTTCAATATCAAATGTCACTTCTTCTGACGCTAACGGATGATTAAAATCAACAGTTACAGAATCTTCAGTGACATCTCTTACAATGCCTGGCATTTCACTGCCATTCATTGCTGTAAATAGCATGATAGTGCCAGCCTCAGGCACACCAGACTCTGCGAAGTCAGAAGGCATAAAGTATTGGATCAAGTCAGGATTGTATTTACCAAAAAGATGTTCACCCGCAAGCGTAAAAGTTTTTTTATCTCCCGTTGATAATCCCAATAATTCAGCTTCTAAGGCTGGCGATAAACTTTCATCACCTAAACGAAAAAGAGCGGGTTTACCATGCGCTTGTGTAGATTCAGCAACAGAGCCATCTGCTAACTTTAAAGTGAAATTCAGCAACACTGCGCTGTCGTTGAGTACCTGCATAACCATACTAATACCTTCTATTAAGCGTAACCCCCGCCATAAGGCAGGGGTTATTTTAGTTAACTTCTTGTCTGATTACTTTTGCTTTTTTGTATCTTGAGGACTGACATTTTTATCAGGGAAAAAGCTCTCAATAATGATAAGCCCTGCACCGATACAAATCCCCATATCAGCAATATTAAAGGTAGGCCAATGCCAATCTCCAATATAAACATCAAGAAAATCGATGACAAACCCGTGGATCAGACGATCAGAGAGATTACCCAATGCTCCGCCAATAATTAGCGCATAAGCAACGTTACTTAGCTTAGCGCTCGCTTTGTTTTTATACATCATTACCAATAAAGTAATGCAGATTGCCAATGCAATCAGTGCAAAAAACCAACGTTGCCATCCTCCTTTATCTGCTAAAAAGCTAAAGGCAGCACCATAGTTATGGGCGTAAGTGAAGTTGAAAAAAGGCATCACGGCAACAGATTCATACAGACGAAATGTCTGCATGAAATACTGTTTCGTTCCTAAATCCAACACCACTACGGCGACGGCTAGCCATAGCCAGCGTAAACCTGTAGAGCAAAGTGTTTTCTTCATTAATTAAGCAAACTTACGTTCTTCACCGTTACCGGCTACGTTAGTAACACAGCGTCCGCATAATTCAGCGTGTTCCGCTACTTGACCGATATCTGTCGCATAATGCCAGCAACGAGGGCATTTTTCGCCGTCTGCTTTGTTAAAGGCGATTTTTAAACCCGCCATATCAGAAGCTAATGCTGTTTCTGGCGCTTCATTAATATCTGCCACTTTCGCTTGAGAAGTTAATAAAACAAAACGCAATTCGTTACCTAACGCATTTAACTTATCTGCTAAAGCTTTATCTGCATACAGAGTTACTGATGCTTCTAAAGAGCCACGCAGTTGTTTATCTGTGCGTGCTTGCTCTAATACTTTGTTGACTTCACCACGAACGGCAAGTAATTCAGCCCAGTAGTCATCATTTAAGGTTTCTGACGCATCTAAGCCAAATAAATCGGTATACCATTCTTCAGTTAAGACATATTTTGCACGTTCGCCTGGTAACTCATTCCAGATCTCATCTGCTGTGAATGACATAACTGGCGCCATCCAACGAACTAATGCTTCACAGATATGGAATAACGCTGTTTGGCAACTACGACGAGCAACGCTATCGCTTTTCGCAGTGTACTGTCTGTCTTTGATGATATCTAAGTAGAAAGAACCCATTTCTACTGAACAGAACTGCATTAGGCGCTGAATAACATTATGGAAATCGTAATTTTCATAGTGTTTTAAGATATCAGCTTGTGCTGCTTTCGCACGACCTACTGCCCAGCGATCTAACGTAACCATCTCTTCTGGCTTAACTTGGTGTTTTGCAGGATCAAAACCGTTTAAGTTCGCTAAGAAGAAACGTGCAGTATTACGAATACGGCGATAAGTATCAGCCGAGCGTTTTAAGATTTCATCAGATACGGCGATTTCACCAGTGTAATCTGTTGATGCAACCCATAAACGTAGGATATCAGCACCCAGCTTATCCATTACATCTTGTGGACTTACTGTGTTACCGATAGATTTAGACATTTTACGGCCTTGTCCATCTACGGTAAAACCGTGTGTTAAAACTTCACGGTAAGGCGCTTTGCCTTTGATTGCAGTCGAGATCATCAGTGAAGACATAAACCAACCACGATGTTGGTCAGAGCCTTCTAAGTACATATCTGCTGAATTGCCGTGGAATTCAGGACGCGCATCAACCACTGTTGAGTGTGTTGATCCTGAATCGAACCAAACATCCAGTGTATCTGGCGTTTTCATGTAATCGTCAGCTTCATCACCCAACACTTCACGGATATCTAAATCCCACCATGCTTGAATACCGCTGACTTCAACACGTTTTGCGACTTCTTCCATCAACTCTAAAGTACGTGGATGTGGCTCTTGAGTCTCTTTGTGAACAAACAGAGACATTGGCGTGCCCCAAGTACGTTGACGAGAGATACACCAGTCAGGGCGGTTTTCAACCATTGATTCAATACGTGCTTGACCCCAATCAGGGATCCATTTAACACCTTTGATCTCTTTTAATGATTGCTGACGTAAACCGTTTTTATCCATGCCAATAAACCATTGTGGTGTAGCACGGAAAATAACTGGCGTTTTATGTCTCCAGCAACATGGGTAACTGTGTTGCATGGCTTCGTGATGTAACAGAGCACCTTTTTCTTTTAACAGCTCAACAATGACATCATTTGCTTTGAAAACAAAAACGCCATCTAATGCTGGATAAGTGCCCGGCAAGTAACAACCATTAGGCCCAACAGGATTTGCCACTTCTAAACCGTATTTTTGACCGACAACAAAGTCATCAGGGCCGTGGCCTGGTGCAGTATGCACAGCACCTGTACCCGCTTCTAAAGTAACGTGATCACCTAAAATTGCTGGTACATCAAAGCCCATAAATGGATGATTAAAGCGCAATAACTCTAAATCAGCACCTTTGCATTCGCCTAAAACAGCCCAGCTTGTTACGCCAATTCGCTTCATTACGCCTTCAACAAGATCAGCGGCTAAAATCACGCATTCATCGTTAAAAGAGACTAATGCGTAATTAAATTCAGCATTTAATGCGATAGCGCGGTTAGCAGGTAATGTCCAAGGCGTTGTTGTCCAGATAACCAAAGAAATAGGCTTATCTGTTACTGCATGGAATTTTGCGGCAACGGCGTTTGGATCAACGGCGGTGAAACGCACATCAATCGACGGTGAAGTTTTATCGTAATATTCAACTTCAGCTTCTGCCAGCGATGAACCACACGCAGTACACCAGTGAACAGGTTTAGCCCCTTTTAACAGGTGACCATTTGCGATGATACGCGCTAACGCACGAATAGTGTTCGCTTCGGTTTTGTAATCCATAGTGAGATAAGGTTTTTCCCAATCTCCTAGAACACCTAAACGAATAAAATCTTTTTTCTGTGCTTCAATTTGCTCGTAAGCATACTTACGGCATTCCTCGCGGAATTGCGCTGCAGATATTTTCTCTCCTGGTTTACCTACGATTTGTTCAACTTTTAGTTCGATAGGTAATCCGTGACAATCCCATCCTGGAATGTACGGAGAATCAAAGCCTGACAGCCCTTTGGATTTAATAATAATATCTTTGAGAATTTTGTTTACTGAGTGACCAATATGAATATTGCCGTTGGCGTATGGAGGGCCATCGTGCAAAATAAATGTTTTCTTACCACTTTTAGCCTGACGAATTGCTTGATACAAACCTTCTTTGTACCAACGTGATAACATCTCTGGCTCGCGCTTTGCTAAATCCCCGCGCATAGGGAACCCTGTTTCTGGTAAGTTCAGGGTATTTTTATAGTCACTCATTCGATTCTCAGTTCCAATTTTCCGCTAGTTTATGACTCCGACCGCTGCGATAAAAAATCCCTAGCAGTAGCCACATCATCTGCGATTTGCTGCTTCAATGCATCCAATGATGCAAATCGCTGTTCATTACGTAATTTCTTTCGTAACACAACATCAATACGACGTCCATATAAATCCATATTAACGTCGATTAAATGCACTTCTAATTGTACGCCCTTCCCTTGTACAGTAGGACGACTTCCGATATTTGCCACACCGGGTAAAGGTGATTGATTATCTGATAAATAGACATCAACGGCATAAACGCCTTTAACTGGTGCAACTAAGCGTTTCATAGGAATATTGGCTGTCGGAAAACCAATGGTTCTACCCAATTCATTACCATGAACAACACGCCCACAAACGCTGTAAGGGTGTCCTAGTAGTGATTCAGCAAGATCTAAATCATCATTGAGCAACGCTTCTCGTACCGCAGTGCTACTGATACGCAATCCTTTATCGCAATAACTTTCAGTATTAGCGACTTCAAATCCATATCTAACACCGGCTTGTTGTAAAAAATGGAAATCACCTTCACGATTTTTGCCAAAGCGAAAATCATCACCAATAGCAAGAAACTTCACCCCTAATTTATTCACCAACAGTGATGAAACAAATTCTTCCGGTGTTTGTGCCGCAAATTGTTTATCAAATTTGACACACAAAAGGTAATCAATACCACATTCAGCTAAATACTTAATCTTGTCTCGTAAACGAGTCAGACGTGCTGGTGCCTTTTCTGGTAAAAAGAACTCAAGTGGCTGAGGCTCAAATGTCATCACAACCGTGGGTAATCCTCGCTGCGATGCCTCTTGCTTCAAGTGTTTCAATAATGCCTGATGGCCTCTATGGACACCATCAAAATTCCCAATTGTCAGAACGCAACCGTGGTGTAGCGCTCTAATATTTTGTATACCGCGAATTAGCTCCATAACTGGCTCAATACCGTGGAAATTATTGGATTATACCTTGTCAAAGGCTTGAGAGTAACCCAATATATCAATGTTTATTGATGAGTAATATCTCGACAAGTCGATTCACTGTTATTCTTAAATTTGATTGCTCACATCAAACAAAAAATGGACTATCACTCACTTCTTGGTTATAAAATCGCATAAAATCAAGCATAGATCCTATTAGAATCTATTATTTATTACTCATATACACGATTTTGATGATTTTTTCACTCAAAAGACTGTATTCTACCCGTCTTAACTGATAAAATCTTGCGCCATCACAACGAAACAAGTGTCGCGTACAACGACGCTAATTTTGTATAAATCCATTGACAAACTTAGGTTGAAAAGGCATATTCCTTCACCTTTGTATTTGTCCTCGCTAGAATATATTTGGGAGTTGGAACTTGGCTAATATCAAATCAGCTAAGAAACGTGCGGTTCAGTCTGAAAAGCGTCGTCAGCACAACGCAAGCCGTCGTTCTATGATGCGTACTTACATCAAAAAAGTATACGCAGCAGTTGCTTCAGGTGATAAAGAAGCAGCACAAAAAGCATTTAATGACATGCAACCAATTGTTGACCGTCAGGCAACTAAAGGCTTAATTCACAAGAATAAAGCTGCACGTCATAAAGCTAATCTGCAAGCACAAATCAAAGCAATGTAATATTGCTTTCTTGTGTTATAAAAAACCGGCTTATGCCGGTTTTTTATTTTCTACTTTTTAACCGCAAACACTTTATGGGTTTACAACGCTCTTTTTATCTCCATTAAAGAGTTCTGAAAAATCAGTATTACAAACACGTTGAACCGCTGGATGTTGGATCATTCTCTCTGCAAAAATCGCGTAGTACTCTTCTTTTACCGTATCAAGCTTCCCAATCTCTTCGATATTACTATGAGCAAAAGTTTCGTCGGTATACAGTGAAGGCGCGACAAAGATAGCATTATAATTTAAGCCGAATGCTTTCATTAATGCCGCATCATCAAACTCACCCAATATTTCTACTTGCAGGTTTTTATTACGTATCCACGTTAATAAATGGCGACCTAACATATATCTACGCCCTGGAATGAGGAGCTTTCGCTCTTCTAAACATTCAGGAAACGGCTTTTCAGGAAGCGGATGACTGCAAAAAAAGCTCATATTACATTCGCCAAGTTTTACAGAGAACAGACCTTCTTGTTGTGACGAATCCACGGGGCAATCTGATAAGATCATATCCAGCTTATGCTGACTTAATTGTTCTAGTAATAGTTCATGAGTAGATTCAAAACAACGCAAATGGATTTGCTCATTATCAATGACAGCCGTTTCTAATACGCGACTGACTAATTGTTTTGATAACGCATCAGCAACACCGACATCAAACAGTAAATTCGACTCACGACTGTAGTTGACGATATCCAGCATTTCTTGGCTGAGCATAAACATTTTATCGGCATAACGAAAAATGAGCTGACCCAATTCTGAAGGAACTAATCCTCTTCCTTGGCGTTTAAATAACTTGCCACCCAATCTTTCTTCTAATGCTTTAATTTGCCCTGTAATTGTCTGAGGTGTCAGATACAGCGCTTGCGCTGCACCCACAACAGAGCCTTCTTTACACACATGCCAAAAATAATAAAGATGGTTAAAATTGAGATGTGACACCCGCATAGTTATCTTCCTTTCAACTTCTGTGCTTCATACACAGACTATGTAATAACGCATTAGTTTGCGATTGGCTTTCCTTGCACCCAATCCTCATAAAAACACCTACGGCACAATACACTGTATTGCACCGTAGGTTTAAATATATAGCTCGGTATTTATTGTGTTGAGAAACTCAAATCCGTAATAAATTTCCCTATATTGACTTTGTCTTTAACTTCGGTAAAACAGAATGAAGTAACAAATATCCCACAACAGCGGCTACTGTTGAACCGACTAAAATACCAAGTTTAGCGTAGGTATTATAAGCTTCATCCGCGCCATCAAATGCTAACCCTGCGATAAAGATAGACATAGTAAAACCGATACCACATAGCACAGATACTGCAAATATTTGCTTAAGATTAATCGCATCTGGTAATTTTGCAATGCCTAGTTTTACCGAAACCCAACTAAAGAGGAAAATTCCAATCGGCTTACCTAAAAATAGACCTAACGCGATACCTAACGGTAAGGCAGATAACATGCCATCAAGCGTTACGCCATTTAAAGAAACCCCTGCGTTACTAAATGCAAACAGCGGTAAAATAAAATAGGCAACCCAAGGGTGTAGCACATGCTCTAATTCTTCAGAAGGAGAATCACCTTCTTTATTTCTTAATGGGATGAGGAATCCAACAATCACACCTGCAATCGTTGCATGAATACCTGATTTTAAAATACACACCCACAAGATGAACCCTAGAATTAAATAAGCAGCCGTATTACCCACTTTACGCCAGTTCATTATGCCCAGAGCAATCACGATTAAACCTGCCAAAGCGAGAGGCATTAATGCAATACTCTTTGAATAAAAGAGCGCAATAATGACTATCACACCTAAGTCATCAATGATAGCTAACGCTAACAAAAAGACTTTTAACTCGACAGGAACACGCTTACCCAGTAACGCCATAACCCCCAGTGCAAAAGCAATATCAGTTGCCGCTGGAATTGCCCAACCTTGCTGTCCAATTGCGTCCGCATGATTAAACATCAAATAAATCAATGCGGGTGCTAACATACCACCTACTGCGGCTATCGCAGGGAAAATGGCTCTATCACGCTGAGCCAAAGAGCCTTCTTTTAATTCACGTTTAACTTCCAATCCGACTACTAAGAAAAAGATCGCCATTAAGGCATCATTTACCCAAAGTAATAATGGTTTATCAAGTTCGAATGCACCGAATTTGATCATAATTGGAATAGATAAAAACTCATTATACAAAGCACTTAGAGGTGTATTCGCCATAATCAATGCGATAATAGCAGCAATAATCAGAAGAATACCGCCTGATGCCTCTAATCTCAAAAATTGTCTAATAATTGCCGTCATAATATTAACCTCAAAATTACTAATTTTGTTAATAATATGCTAATTATGAATTCGTAAAAAACAGATTATTTATGGATAATAAATCGATATTTCCGAAATAAAGAGAAAATATCAAGAAAAACAAAGCAAATAATCGTCGTCAATCAACAAAATATCGAAAAAAATAGAATAAAAGTAGATTTATAAAAGTTATTTTTATCATATTGATTTAATAATACTTTATTTAAAAAACAATAAAAATAAGCATCTAATTTAATAATTAACACCAATCAACAAAATAGATCAAAAGTATCAATTTTTCTTATCTACATAAATAATGCTAATGTTATTCTTCATATTAAAATATACCCCGCAATTATAAATAAAAAGAAAATGTTGCATGTTTCACTATTTAACCATTGTGTTATTGTCCTATAGATAGTGAATACTCTCGTTACATTAAGGTTTCTATCAATATGTCGATTACTGTTTTTATTGCCGTTTTATTTGCTGCTATCTTTCATGCATGTTGGAATGCATTAGTTAAAGTAGGTAGTGATCGATTTTTAGGGATCTCGTTACTGACTTTTTTTTCGGGTGCTGTAACTCTACCCGCCCTGTTTTGGGTTGGGCTCCCTGATGCCGGTGCTTGGAAATGGCTTATTCTTTCTGTTTTATTTCATATTGGTTACACACTCTCTTTAAGTCGCTGTTATACCCTAGCTGACTTTAATCAGGTCTACCCTATCTCTCGTGGCAGTGCGCCATTAATGACTGCTTTTCTTGGTTTTTTTCTCTTCCATGAAACACTACCTATTGCTGGGCTCATTGGCATTTTGTTTATCATTTTGGGTATTATCCTTATCTCACGTAGTAGAAAAATAGCAGAGTTTAATTTACGTAAAGATGCACTCTTTTTTGCGCTACTTACCGCATTATTTACCGCAAGTTATACCCTATCTGATGGTAATGGCTCTCGTGTAGGTGAAACACCGTTTGCTTATATTTTATGGCTCTTCTTTTTAAATGGCATCGCAATGTATTTACTTGCTTGGCTTCGTTATCGCCAACATTTAAAAACTAAGATAAAGGATTATTGGAAACCAGCTTTCTTTGGTGGCGTGATGCAATTGGTAAGTTATGGCATAGTGATATGGGCGATGAGTCATGCCTCTATTGTGCTTGTCGCTGCACTAAGGGAAACCAGCGTGTTATTTGCCATGATCTTATCTGTTTATCTGTTAAAAGAGCAATTTAACCGTAAACAGCTATTGGCGTGTTTAGTGATTTTAGCCGGTATTGTTGCTATCAAGATGGGATAGAACAAAACATAATTCAAATAAAAAAGCCTGATGACAGAATTTATCATCAGGCCTTTTGAAGGTGATAAGAAAAATTATTTGGTTAAATCATCAAAGAATTTTTTCACACCATCTAAGAAGCTTTTAGAACGAGGGGTATTTTTCTCACCACTCTTGCCACCGAATGATTCACCCAGTTGTTGCATTAACTCTTTTTGTTTCTCATTCAGTTTGACGGGTGTTTCAACCACAACGCGACACATTAAGTCACCAATACTACTACTGCGTACTGATTTAACGCCCTTGCCTTTCATGCGGAACATTTTTCCAGTTTGTGTTTCTGCTGGAATTTTAAGTTTCACACGGCCATCAAGTGTTGGGACTTCAATCTCGCCACCTAAAGCAGCAATGGCGAAGTTGATAGGAACTTCACAGTAAAGATTATTGCCATCACGTTCAAAAATATGATGTTGGCGAACATGAACCTGTACGTATAAATCGCCTGCTGGCGCGCCGTTTTCACCGGCTTCACCTTCACCACTTAAGCGAATACGGTCACCAGTATCAACACCGGCTGGAATTTTGACAGACAGCGTTTTAGAGCGTTCAACACGACCATCACCATGACATTTAGAACAAGGCTCTTTGATCACTTTACCGCGACCATGACAAGTTGGACATGCTTGCTGTACAGTGAAGAAACCTTGACGTAAATGAACCTGACCAGCGCCATGACAAGTAGAACAGGTTTCTGCTGATGTGCCTTCTTTAGCACCGCTACCATGGCATTTGTCACATGTTTCCAGTGTTGGTATACGAATTTCTTTAGTGACGCCACGAACCGCTTCTTCAAGCGTTAGATCCATGTTGTATTGTAAGTCAGAACCACGTGCTGCACGTTGTTGACGACGACCACCGCCAAAAATATCGCCAAATACATCACCAAAGATATCACCAAAGTCAGCACCACCGCCGAAGCCGCCGCCACCTTGACCACCAAATCCACCCTGTTCAAACGCAGCATGACCATATTGATCATAAGCAGCACGTTTTTGAGCATCACTTAAGATCTCATAGGCTTCTTTGATTTCTTTGAATTTTGCTTCTGACTCTTTATCACCTTGATTACGGTCTGGGTGATATTTCATTGCTAAACGCTTATATGCGCGTTTAATTTCTTTTTCGTCGGCAGTTTTACTTAAACCGAGTACTTCGTAAAAATCTCTTTTCGCCATTCTAGATTACCCTTGACATAAGCACACGGGCGTTGAGTTTCCTCGACGCCCGTGTTCGGTATCAGTAACTATTCACAGGTGAGTTACCGCGGCCCGTTAAGGGCATTATTTCTTGTCTTTGCCGTCAACTTCTTCAAATTCTGCATCGACAACATCGTCATCTTTCTTCGCACTTGCATCAGCACCCGTCGCATTACCTGCTGCGCCTGCTTGAGCTTGTTGTTGTGCGATTTCTAGCAGTTTTTCAGAAGCTTCAACTAATGCTTTAATTTTTGCTTCAATAGTGTCTTTATCTTCGCCTTTAGAAGCGATTTCTAACTCGCTTACCGCTTTTTCGATAGCTTCTTTATCGTTCGCTGGTAATTTATCACCCGCTTCTTCAATTTGTTTACGTGTACCGTGAACTAATTGGTCAGCTTGGTTACGAGTTTGTACTAATTCTTCAAACTTACGGTCAGCTTCTGCGTTTGCTTCTGCATCACGAACCATTTTTTGGATTTCATCTTCATTTAAACCTGAAGAAGCTTTGATTGTGATGTTTTGCTCACGACCACTGTTTTTATCTTTCGCTGATACATGCAAGATACCATCAGCATCGATGTCAAAAGTAACTTCGATTTGTGGCATACCGCGTGGCGCAGCTTGAATACCATCTAAGTTAAACTGACCCAGTGATTTGTTATCACTTGCACGTTTACGTTCACCTTGTAATACGTGAATAGTTACAGCAGATTGGTTATCTTCTGCGGTAGAGAACACTTGGCTATGTTTAGTTGGAATTGTGGTATTTTTCGCAATCAGGGAAGTCATTACACCACCCATTGTTTCGATACCTAAAGACAGTGGTGTTACGTCAAGTAACAGAACGTCTTTAACATCACCCGCTAACACACCACCTTGAACAGCCGCACCCATTGCAACAGCTTCATCTGGGTTAACGTCTTTACGTGGCTCTTTACCGAAGAAATCAGCAACGGTTTTTTGAACCATTGGCATACGAGTTTGACCACCAACCAGAATAACGTCGCTAACTTCGCTAACTTTCAGGCCTGCATCTTCTAATGCAACACGTACTGGTTCCATTGAACGTTTAACTAAATCTTCAACTAAAGATTCCAGTTTTGCACGAGTGACTTTGATATTTAAGTGTTTAGGACCAGTCGCATCAGCTGTAACGTATGGCAAGTTAACATCTGTTTGTTGTGCAGAAGATAATTCGATTTTCGCTTTTTCTGCTGCTTCTTTCAGACGTTGCATTGCTAATGGATCGTTACGTAGATCAATGCCTTGTTCTTTCTTAAATTCATCAACTAAATAGTTAATTAAACGGCTATCGAAGTCTTCACCACCTAAGTGAGTATCACCATTGGTTGACAGAACTTCATAGGTTTTTTCGCCATCAACTTCATCGATTTCGATGATAGAGATATCGAATGTACCACCACCTAAGTCGTAAACTGCGATAGTACGGTTACCCACTTCACGATCTAAGCCGTAAGCCAGAGCAGCCGCTGTTGGTTCGTTAATAATACGTTTAACTTCAAGACCAGCGATACGACCAGCATCTTTAGTTGCTTGACGTTGAGCATCGTTAAAGTAAGCAGGAACAGTAATAACAGCTTCAGTAACTGCTTCACCTAAATAATCTTCTGCTGTTTTCTTCATTTTTTTCAGGACTTCAGCAGAAACTTGTGGTGGAGCCATTTTTTCGTTACGTGCTTCAACCCAAGCATCACCGTTATCTGCTTTTACAATTTTGTAAGGCATGATAGCAACGTCACGTTGAACTTCGGCATCCTCAAAACGACGACCAATTAAACGTTTGATGGCAAACAAAGTATTTTGTGGGTTAGTCACAGCCTGACGTTTTGCAGGTTGACCAACTAAGATTTCACCATCTTGTGCATAAGCAACGATTGAAGGAGTAGTACGATCGCCTTCTGCGTTTTCAATAACCCGGGCAGCTTTGCCATCCATTACAGCAACACAAGAGTTAGTTGTACCCAGGTCAATACCAATAATTTTACCCATTTAAACGCCTCCAAAGAGAATTCTTTATCAATTTGATTACCAATCTATATGAGGATGAATATTCATTTTTCAAGTCATAAATTAATAGACTAAACAACATCATCTCCAAGCGGATACAAAATCAACGCAACTCAATAGTGGTAATTGCAGTTGAAAAAGAAGATGGGGTCATAAATACATTCATCAAGGGGAATAATGAAAAAAAATGCAAAAAATGCGAAAATTTTGTGTCTGAGAATAAAACGAGAATTAAAACTTGTTATTTTTCATTACGTTACATCATTCACAAATAACATTATGACTTATCTAAAGTGTATTTTTAAGACCATGCTTAGAATAAGAGAATAACTATTTGAAAAATAATGTTTTTTAACTTTTATAATAAAAATATCAAATAAATATAGGGTTACTTTTGCGTTATCCAAACTTAGTCAAAGCTTTTCCTAGCCAGAAGTTTGGTGACAAAAATAACCTCTTACATTATTTATGCTGAAGTGGAACGGCGGGCTGATTTAGGTCTAAAAGCAGCAACAATAGCTTCATTAGTTTCGACATAAGGACCATCAAGCAGTTGAATGCAGTACGGTACACTAGCGAAAATACCGCTAACAATCACATTACCGTCGTTATCTTTTAACCCTTCTAATGTTTCTGCAATAGCCTTAGGTTGTCCTGGTAAATTTAGAATTAACGCTTGGTTACGAATAACACCAACTTGGCGAGATAAAATAGCTGTGGGTACAAACTGCAGACTAATTTGACGCATCTGCTCGCCAAAACCTGGCATTTCTCTGTCTGCGATAGCCAACGTAGCATCAGGAGTAACGTCACGACGAGCAGGGCCAGTTCCCCCTGTTGTTAACACTAAATGACAGCCGACTTCATCAACTAGCTCACACAGTGTTTGCTCAATCATGAGTTGTTCGTCAGGAATTAAACGTGATTCGATATGAAAAGGCGTTGTTAATGCAGCCTTTAGCCAAGCTTCTAAAGCGGGTAAGCCTTTATCTTCATAAATCCCACTTGATGCGCGATCAGAAACAGAAACTAACCCTATGCGTAATTCGTTCATATCAAACCTCTATTAATCAATCACCGTCTAACTTGCGCGCAGATATTACCATGAGAACACAAGAGAATTAAAAAGAATCTCAATATATTATTGATATTTAAAATTTGATTATTGAGAATAGATAATAAAGAAATGATAATAATCTATTTTTATTTGGCTTTAGCTAAAAATAAAAAAGGGAGCATAAGCTCCCCCTCTTTAATCTTGAATAATATTAATTAATATTACTCATCAATATATTTAGTAATATAAGATGCTGCTAATTTTTTCGCTTCAGCTAATTGTGCTGCATTTAATGCGCGAGCAGTACGTTTTAGCATAGCTTCATCACCATCACCATTTTCAACAGCAACAGAGAACCATGCATAAGCTTCTTTCAGATCGCGTTTAACGCCTTTACCGTAATAATAGTTTAAAGCTAAGTTATTTTGTGCCAAACCATTACCTTGTATAGCTGATTTTCTATACCATTCAACGGCTTTACGTGCATCTTTAGCGACACCGTCGCCTTCATCGTACATTACGCCTAAGTTATTTTGCGCATCACGATTACCTTGGTTTGCTGCTTTGGTATACCAGAAAACCGCTTTAGTGCCGTTACGTTCTACACCTTCACCATCATCATAAGAGACAGCAAGGTTATATTGTGCGTCTGCATGACCTTGCTCTGCTGCTTTTGTATACCAAACAACCGCTGCTTCATGGTCTTGTGCTACACCGATACCTTCATCATAAGAGATCCCAAGGTTGTATTGAGCATCACTATCACCTTGCTCACCCGCTTTAGTATACCAATACACTGCTTTCTCATGATCTTGCGCTACGCCATCACCATCATCGTAAGAAACCGCAAGATTGTATTGGGCTAAAGAGACACCTTGAACAGCCGCTTTGTTATACCAATAAACCGCTTTTTCTGCATCACGGTCAATATCATCACTCATGTCATACATAAGTGCTAAATTTAACTGTGCTTCAGCATGGCCTTGTTCTGCCGCTTTGGTATACCACTCTAGTGCTTTTTGTGAGTCTTGCTCAACACCTTCACCATTCTCATATTTCACACCCAATTGATACTGAGATGCTGCATTTCCACTTTCAGCACTTTTTTCAATTGCAGGTAAAGAGAAAGCCGTTTTACTTTCTGCCATTGCAGCGCCACTAAAAAATAACGATGCAAGTACCGTTGCCAAGACAATCTTTTTCATAATTCACCAATAATAAATAGAGTATTTTAATAATATATTTTTATAATTATTACTGGATAAATAATATATTCCAATCAATTTAATCTTAAAATTTACTTAAATGTTATTTTGAGAAGCAAAAAATGAAAATACCCACCTGTATAAGATGGGTATTTAAGATTTTTATAAGAATTTAACGACGAATTATAATAAATCCGCAATCATTTTCTCTAATTTTTCCTGATCGACAGCAAATTTGCGAATACCGTCAGATAATTTATCTACTGCCATTGGGTCAGCGTTGTGCTCCCAATAGAATTGAGCTTCAGTGATAGCTTCTGGACGCGCTTTCACTTCACCTTTGTAAGATAATTTATGTTCAACTTCACCTTCAGCTTCTGATAATTCTTTTAACAGTGCTGGTGCAATAGTTAAACGGTCACAACCTGCTAATTCTAAAATCTCACCCATATTACGGAAGCTTGCGCCCATAACAACAGTGTTATAACCGTGTTGTTTGTAATAGTTATAGATTTCAGTAACAGAAATCACACCTGGATCTTCAGCTGGAGCAAATTCTTTTTTATCTGTATTGGCTTTATACCAATCCATGATACGACCAACAAATGGAGAAATCAGGTAAACACCTGCTTCAGCACATGCACGCGCTTGAGCGAAAGAGAACAGTAAAGTCAGATTACAGTTGATACCTTCTTTTTCTAATTGCTCTGCGGCACGGATCCCCTGCCAAGTAGATGCTAATTTGATAAGAATACGGTCGTTACTGATACCTGCATCATTATAAAGTTTTATTAAATGACGTGCTTTTTCGATACATGCTTGTGTGTCGTAAGAAAGACGTGCATCAACTTCTGTTGAAATACGACCTGGGATCAGTTTTAAAATTTCTAAACCGATATTCACTGCCAGTTTGTCGCAAGCATCAACGATTTGTTGTTCACGAGAATCGCTTTGTGAACGAGCCCATTCAATCGCTTCATCAATTAATTTACGATATTCAGGAATTTGAGCTGCATTTAAAATTAAAGATGGGTTGGTAGTTGCATCTTGTGGCTGATACAGTTTCATTGCTGCAATGTCACCAGTGTCAGCAACAACAGTTGTCAGCTTACGCAAAGAAGTCAATTTGTTGGTCATTTTGTTTATCTCATCTACTAGGTAAATCTGTTTGCAGTCACCTGCGGATATCTATTGATAATAACATGGACTGCTCACACTACAAGACGCTTAGATTCATACAAAGCAATTATTTGAATGCCAAACGTTTTCGCAAAACAAAAGCGGAAAAAAACAGAAGAAAATCACAGGCTGAATCGTTTAAATCGTCGAGTTTTACGACAAATAAGAGAAACCATTGTTTTTTCCTATTACTATAATTTAGTCTTTAATCGAAAGAATTTGCTATATTTGGTCAACATTAAAATAACGTATCGAGGGAATTATGCTAATCACCATTTCACCAGCTAAAACACTGGATTTCGAATCGCCTTTAGCAACAACGCACTTCACCCAACCTGAATTGCTAAAATATTCCCAACAACTTATCGAAGAATGTCGAAAATTGTCATCGAGCGATATCGCAAGCTTAATGAAAATAAGTGATAAACTCGCGGGATTAAATGCCGCTCGTTTTGGTGAATGGCAACCTAATTTCACACCAGAAAATGCACGCCAAGCTATTTTGGCATTTAAAGGTGATGTTTATACCGGAATGCAAGCAGAGCTTTTTTCTGAAGATGATTTTCAATTTGCACAACAACATTTACGTATGCTTTCTGGCTTATATGGCGTACTGCGCCCTCTTGATTTAATGCAACCTTATCGTCTTGAAATGGGAATAAAGCTAAAAAATAAAAAAGGAAGCGATTTATACCAATTTTGGGAAAATACCATTACAGAAGCGCTAAACAAAGCACTTGAAGAACAAGGTGATAATGTTTTAATCAATTTAGCGTCTGATGAATATTTTAAATCGGTCAACCCGAAAAAACTCAATGCTGATATTATTAAACCTGTTTTCCTTGATGAAAAAAATGGCAAATATAAAGTTATCAGCTTCTACGCTAAAAAAGCCCGTGGATTAATGAGTCGCTTTATTATTCAAGAAAAACTAACTAATAAAGCACAACTGAAAGAATTTGATCTTGAAGGTTATCAATTTAACTCAGCAGAATCAGAGGGTAACACTCTCGTATTTAAACGTGCAGAATCACTGGCGAAATAAAAATATTAACTATTAGCTATCAATAAAAACAGCACTAAAATCAGTGCTGTTTTTTATATTGAGGCTCACAAATGTTTTGCCACTAGTGATAATGGTGACCATGTGGGAGATGGAATAAATTCACTACCTTGCATTGTTGTCAATTGTTGTTCATTAAATTGCGCCATTTCTTGAATAATCGAAGCAAGGGATTGCATTGAAAGTGTGTTTTCTGTTTTGATAATTGTAACCGAGCTATTCGTCTGATTTTCTTTTGTTTTTAGAGTTAAAATAAATTGACCATCTTCTGTTCTATACTGCCAATCGTCACCCACTTGAGAAGAAATGAGTTCATCATGTTCAGATAATCCTGAAATAAAAAGTTGGCTATTTTCGCCTTCATCATAAATAGTGACTTCACCATAACGCTTGTTCACGATATAAATATTACTACCACTCCCACCACTTAAATAATCAAGACCTGATTCAGAGATCAAAAGATCATTTCCACTTCCTGCACTGAGATTATCGTTCCCCTCTCCCGCAATTAAAATATGATGTCCGTGATTAACCACAATATGATCATCGCCCTCTCCGCCATCAATCACCGAGCTACATTTATTATGATTAACGACGATATCATCACCTGCCATTAACTCGAGAATAGGCAAGTGTTCAATTGATTGATTGTGTGGTTTCTGTTGAGTCATTAAAATAGATCTTAACAAAGAGTAAGGTGAATCAAGTGAATAAGTCGATAATGCCTCTTTATTTAAGGTCAGTGATTCAGGGATCATAAGCACATCATTTCCTGCACTAATAGTAAAATTTAGATCCGTCATTGGTGTTAATAAATGTTGTTGGCTCTCTTTTGTAGGAAGTGTAAAAACAACATTATCTTTATCTATTAATCGAATAGTCACGTTTGTATCGACAATTTTATTTAATAGCGTTGGATCGAAAGATAGCGTTAAATAATCATCTGGAAGATAACGATGAGATAAAAGACCATCTTTAAATGTCAAATCAAAACCACTTATATCTGTTAAAAAGAAATGGCTCACATTATCATCAGTTAGTTTATCAATATAGTCAGACAGTAAAATATTCACTCTTTTATTCTTATTTTTTGTTAAAAATGTTTTTATTTGATAGCTGTCATTCCCCTGACTCAATTTAATGTATGAGTTAGAATCAATACCAAAATAATTATTATTTTGGTTATCCCCGTGAATACCAAGTCGTAAATTTGTTCCAGATAAGAAACCACTGTATTCAAATTCAGGCAATAATTTTATATTTCTACTCTTACTTTTAAAAGCCGTAATAATTAATTTTTCAATCTCATTAATATAAAAATCTTTAATAATGAGTTTTGATTTATTATATTGTTCTAAATAACTAAATTTGTATAATATTTTATCTTTAGTATTTTCATCCAAAGTGAGTAAAAAACCATCTTGAGTTATTAACGTATAACAATGTGAAAGCGTATTACTTACAGAATCATCATAAACATTTTTTAATTTTATAGAGTGATAAATTAATTCATTATTTTCATTTCCATCATTTACTTTTATATCAAAAATAATATCTTTTCCTTGACGAGAAATAGCAGCAATTTCATCAAAATGATAGTTTAATTGCACAATACTAGACTCGATATGACTCACTTCATTAATAATTGTTTGAAATTGAATATTATAATTTTTTTCTAAAGAAGATCTTAAAATAACATAGCTATCATTTCCCTCCCCCCCTTCAGCATAACCTTCTCGTAAAACCAGCGTATCATTTCCTCCTAATCCATATAATAAATCGGTACCGCCAGCACCCTCTAAATAATTATTCTCTTGGTTACCATAAATAATATCATCACCAGCCTCGCTACCAATTACGTTCTCAATACTGTCTAAATAGGCAATCACATTTTGATCTTGTAAGACAATATTAGGCATAGAATCAACTAATTGCTTTGAATACAAACGCCCATTCTCTTGATAAAGAAATAGCTTTGAATGAAAATTTTTACTGTTTGTTTGTTCTTCTGATTGTCTGAATTTAACATAGTTATTAGATAAACTAACCTCATATCCCGTATATTTGTTTGTTGTTTTTATAATACGAAGTGTGTCATTTCCCTCTCTGCCATAAAAACGACTCGCATAAAGTGGCGATTCAGAGGAAAACAAATTAAACATATCATTTTTTTCGCCTCCACTTAATCGTTTAGTACCATTATAAATATCAAAGGTATTTTGAGTAATTAAAGGTGCTGCAATAACATCATTACCATGATAGGTATTAAAATAGAATTTTTCATTCTCATTCCAATCTGAGAAATAATATTTTTCATACTGATTAGCTTTTATTAAACTTTCCGATAAATTTTCCACACCTAATACATTAATTATATTTTCTCTATTTGTTCTTATATTTTTTAAAAAATCGCTATCTACCATATTATCAAAAATGGGAGAATCATCATCGGAAATAATATCCATTGTATAGCGATTCAATTCATTAACATAAAAATCAACATCAAAAATCAGTGTCTCATGGGTTGCTATTGCTTCTTTAGGAAGATAATACTTATATTCTGTTTTTTCTGAGCGAAGATGATAAGAAAGTGCAGCTATTTTTTCAGCTACTTCTTGGCTGATATTTTGAGATATCCGTTGAGCAACATATTCTCCTAATGGATTTAAAATTGAATCTAATGTTTTTCCCATTAAGTTTGGTATGACTTTATAATAATAATATTCTTGGTAAACCTGTTTTTCATTTGTATAAAAATAACGGCTCTGATGATTTTGTTTTTTTATCTCATCAAGATAATTGACTGCATTTTTGTCAATCATCTCTTCTAATTGTGTTTCTGTTTCTAAATAGATGATTTCATTCTTTTTATTTGGCAGTAAATCCCCCATTAAAAAGGCATAAAAACCATTATTAAGTTCTTCTGATGGCGTAAAATTTACCTTTATCTTTGCTTCTTCAATAAGCCTTGCTGCATTATAAATCGATGTTGCAAGTGCAATAACTGCACCCGCCACAATACCAATAGGGCCTGCAATCGTTGAACCTGCAAGCATTGCAATAGAAACTCCTAGCGTAACCAACCCAGATACAACAGCAAAGGAACCATTAACAATATAATCAATTTTCCTTTTTTCATTATTTTCACCAGAAATTCGGCTAAAATTATCATAGGCATTATAAATATCAAATCCGATAGAAAGAACATTAAGTCCAATCCCTACTTTTGTACTTATCTTACTTACATATTCAAGTGGATTATGACGATATTTTAGCAATCCTTTAGCTAATGTAATTTCAATCAATTCAGAAAGACCATTGTAAGCCATCTCAGACCACATAATAGCTAAGTTATTAATGATCTCTTTTCGCTCTTTAGGCGATAACAATGGGTTATTTAGTTGTTCAGCAAGCATAAAAGTGGAATTAATTGACTGCCACATACCATAAGTAATATTAGCGTAACCAATTTTACTAATTATTTTCATATGTCGAGGAAGTGTTAATGATGCATTTCTTAATAAATTCCAATCTTTATCACTGTAGCCTTTATTTCCTAGCTTAATCATTTTAGTTAATCGTTCAGATGCAGCAAGATAGTCGATTCTATTTACATCATTAGAAAGGAGATATTTAATTTTCTCTTCTTTATTATTTAATAAATAACGAAACAAAGAGATGACTTTTTTATCCTTTTCACTACCTGATATTGATAGAAAATAATCATTAAGGTGATAAGGATCAAATGTTAATTTTAAGTCCCACTTTTCTATCTTACTGAGATCAATGTCATCGATATTTTTTCCACTTACCTTAGCACCTAAACTGACTAATAAACTTTTATCAAAAAAGAAATCATTTATTTTTATTATCTCTTTATTTTTATAATCAAAGATCTTATCTTTCACATCTAAAATATCTGACGAATTTAAATCACTTGCTTTCTTTAATGCTATTTCTGGTGATGATGATTCAAGTATCATTTTATTGCGAGTCATAAAAATGATATTTTGAAGTTTGTTTATTATTTTTTTATAGTTTTCAAATGTTGATACATTCTCTAGCAATACTCGATATAAAATACCTTTTTTGTTTTTATCAAAAAATGTAGTCAGAAGATTTTTTGAAAGTAAGCTTAATTTTTTAATTAATGTTGGATTGTCATAAATTGCATGAATAATTTCTATTGCTTGATTTGTTTTTTTTGTTAATGTCAATTTTTCTTCTGACAATGAGTCCAATGATAGCCATTGTTGATATGTCATTTCGCTCATCAAATATTGATTGAATTTTTTATTAACTAATGGATCATGTATTACTTGTGTTAATTTTTTTTCTATATCATTTTCATCTGAAGTTTTAAAAAAAGAAGATAGCTCATATAGATATTTTCTGCATGCGGTACTTATTGAAATATCATTACTGATAATTTTTTGACTAAGTTCCTTTAATATTTCCCTATGCTGTTCAGCACTAAGGTGATCGACTTTATTAACAATAGTTCCAATTTGATAAATATTAAGATTGTAATGATTTAGTTTAATATAATCTAGAACATCAGATATTGTTATTTTATCTGAATAATCAAAAATAACCGTTTTAATATCTTTATTATAACCTAATTTAAATTCTTCATTATCTCGATAGTTAGGATACAGGTTAGAAAGTAATTGATAGATCTCTTTAGTGTGATTTTTATTTTCAATACTGATTTTTTCTTCTATTGAAATAGATATAAAATCATCAAACTCCGCCTCAGATATAATTACATTGTTTGATACCACACTGGCAAGTAAAGGTTTATCGATATACTGTCTCTCAATAAGTGGCTTAACAATAATGTTGTCTATTAAAAGAGAAACCTTATTATCAATAATCTGGTAGATCGGCATATTTAATCGTTGAGCAATACCCTCAATAAAAAAATCACCCGATTGATAACTCAATAACTTTTCTTTTTTAGCAAAAACAATCGTTTTTTCATTAAAAAATTGATTTTCTAAAATAATATTATGTAATTTTTCAACATCATTTTTTTGTCTAATAAAATCTTGCTGAAAAAAACTATCATCTTCATTTCCTGTTGCAATAATTCTTATTTTATTTTTTAAACAATAATCAAGAAAATCGCTTATTTCTGGTTTATCATTTAAGTAAATACTTAAACCCTCACTTTTAACACCATTATAAAAATAAATTATTATATCATCTTGATAGTAAGCATCTATACTATCTATAATAATGTTATCAATATTCCTCCCATTAAATAAATTCTTATCATCAAATAAGAAATTAAAGTTATCTTTATTATCGTCAAATAATAAATAACTACAATCTATTTTATTTCTATTTTGATTTAATGATTTATCAAAAAGAATATGAATATTTTCTTCATTAACATAAAAATTGTTTGGATGATAACCATAATTCCTCTCACGATAATTATTATTAAAATAGGCTTCTAACTGATTTATTTCATGGGCGATCATTCTATTTGAAAATTGATTATTTCTAAAGTAATCAAAGTATAAGTCACTATAAGTGCTTAAATTATTACCTTTTTTAACATCTATTTCAATTTCAATTAAATCAAGCAGTTTATTTATATCTTCATTATCTCTATATTTTGATAGTTTTTGATAGTTCTCTTTTAAATGTAGTTTATTATTATCCTCTATCAGAAATGTGTTTTTTAATTCAGGGATATCAATGTGTTCAATTATCTCAATTAAATATTGGTAGTTATTTTTAAATTCAATAATGTAATCGTACCCCTCAATGCCAGCATTTCTATTTTTATCCAATAATAAATAGGGACTCTCTATAATTTGATTATAAATAAAATTACTAACACCATGAGAACCATCATTAATTTCATTCACCATTAATTGATAAAGCTTTGCAGCCACTAAACTATTTTTTTCAGCAAGTGTAATTAATTTTTCTTTTCCATAACTCAATCTATCGTAAAACAATTTATCTTCTAACTTATTTTTAACCTTATTTAAAACCCCAATAAGTGAGACATTCTTATTATAATTAAATAAATTTATTTTATTAATTAGAGAAAAACTAGCCGTTAATTTATCAAAATAGATATTTCCATTTAATATATCTATTAAAGAAACGATTTCTTTTAATTCTTTTGATTTATTTCCTTTAACTAAATAGCTATTTATTTCAATTAAATTCCTGTAATAAATATCATTAAATTCAACATATCCATTTCTTTTTTTGATCTCTTGGAAATTATTGAATTCGACCACGTCAATATAAATACTATTATCATCATTTTTATTCAAAATAATCTTACTTGCCTGATTATTTCCAAGAATATCATCAATATGATGCTTAACTAAGTAAATACCCTCATCAACATATGAATTTTTTACAACAACTTCTATTAAAACATTCTCTTTTTTAAGCTCGAGAATAAGATCTCGCTGTTCACTATAATGAATAACACGTCCTGTAACACCCTCGCTAAAAGGTAATGAAAAGCCTATTTTCTTTATACTTTCAGCAATGCCTTTATTGATATCAACATCATCATTATTCCACACACTTCTATAATTTAATGAATCTGTTTTTTTATACTCATCAAAAGTAATATATTTTTTACCTTCTATTTCATGAGCTCCATAAAAATCCATTTTGCTTGCCAATACTTCTTTTATAGGCAAAGGATCAGAAAACTCAAATAACTCACTATTTGAATCAAATAATGTAAACTTGTAATTGTTTTCAGAATATTTTTTATATGCAATGGCTATAGCATGATCTTTGAATGCAATAATGGCATAATAATCATTATATCCCTGTATAATTCGATCTATATGATGACTGACTTCTTCTTGACTAAAACCAAGTTGATGAATATTTGATTTCCCCAACCCTTTCTTATTTAATACTTCATCATATTGAGCCGACTTTAACGAATCAAAAACAAAATATTGAACTTTATTACATAACCTTTCCATTTGAAAATGTTGAGCAAAAATAATATTTTTTACTTCTTTCATCAAATTTAATACTTCATACTCTTGTATATTATTAAATAAAATAGAGTCTAATTTATTTAGTATAATTCCCTTTTCATTTTGATAAGAAGAAATATTTTCTTTTAGCCAAAATAAATATTTATGCCCCCCTTCTAATCCACTATTTCTAATCTCTAATAAATAACTCAAACTCAAGCCATAGCATAATCCAGCAAGTGATTGGACATGACTAAAATCATAATTAGTTTCTGTTGAAGCAATAAGATTAACTCGGCTCATTATTTTCTCAAGCGGCTTAAGTAGATCCTCATATTGTGAAAATCGCTTTTCTACATTATTTTTTATCTTAGTCGTAAACCAGCCAGTACCCAATTTATAAATTAGATACTCTCCATTTTCAGGTATCTGGCTATATTTAGATTTCGCAATCGTAAATGCCTCTTCTATATCATCAATATAGATATGTAATACTTTCTCGGTTTTTTCTATCTTATCCCATATAATAAAAATATTTTTATAGGGGTAGCTTTCATTAAGCTCAATCGAAAAACGTGAGTCAATATCTATCTGTTTTTTTATTTTTATATCACTAATAATTTCATTTATTATATCGTTATTACTTACATTCCAATCTTCATTTAAGTTAAAGTAATTAGAATACTCTTTTTTATTATAATTGCGATAATATAAAAAATCGTCATTATTATTTCTTTTAATTGTATTTTCTATACTATTAATCAAATCATCTTTACTGTAAAAAAAAACGGATTCACCTTCAAAATCAATTATTTTAAATATATTATTTTCATTATCTATTTCTAAAATAAAAATTTTGTTCTCCAATTCCACATAATAGGTTCCCGAAGAATGCTGAAAAAGAAGAGTCTTCATACGTTCTTTTTTTATTTTAATCGGCTCTCTAGCTGTTAATTTAACACTATTTAAAAATAGATTTTCTATACTTAAATTGATTTTTACTCTGACAAAATCAATACTTTTAGTAAATTCATTCTTATTATAGAGTGAAAAATTATTTTCTATTCTTCTAAGAAATTCATTTGCTTCATACTCATTTTTAGAAATAAGGATCGAGGTGTAATTTTCAGTTAATACCCTTTTTACGGATTCAAATTTACAGAATAATTCTGCGCTATGCTCTTTTATATGATTTTCTATTATTAATGCAATTCTATTTATATCATCTTTAAAAATCAACTTTCTGAATCCAATCATATTTCATTCCTTTTTATTGAATAGATATATCCCTCTAAAAAAAATATATAATTCAAATTCTCTTTTTTAAATCCTTATTTTCCTATTTTTAAAATTTCATTCATAAAAAAAGCCCAACATAATGTTGGGCTTTTTTTATGATAAATAATTAATTAAATTAGAAATTAATTATTTCAAAATTATTAATTTTTATTTAGGCGCACGTTCTAATAAAAACTCACGTAACTGCGCAAAATCAGCAGGTAAGAAGTGCGAAAGCAATTCTTTATCTGCACGCTCGGCTAGCTCCTTAGGTAATGGCAACTCCCCACCTAAAATACGCTCTACACTCTCTTTAAATTTCGCGGGATGAGCTGTCCCCAAGAACAGACCATATTCGCCCTCTTTCAGCTCATCACGCAGTAAACGGTAAGCAACCGCGGCATGAGGCTCTGAAATATAGCCTTTCTTCGCGAGTTCACGCACCGTTTCTTCTGTTGTTTCATCACTCACTGAACCATGAGCAAGATCAGAAAGATCCCAACCTTTACGACGATACAATTCTTCAATACGTGGCCAGTTATTAGGTTGGCTAACATCCATCGCATTAGAAAGCGTCGCCACAGTGCGATGAGGTTCCCATTTACCATTATCTAAATAGCGAGGAACGGTATCATTTACGTTTGTTGCCGCAATAAAGCGTTTTACAGGTAATCCCAGAGATTTAGCGAGTAAACCCGCCGTTAGATCACCAAAGTTACCACTTGGTACTGAAATCACTAGCTGCTCATGTTTTTCCGCAGGGATTTGAGCAACGGCCTCAAAATAATAACAAATTTGAGCAAGCAAACGACTGATATTAATGGAGTTCGCTGAGTTCAAATACATTGTTTTCTTTAAGAACTCATCATCAAAAGCCTGTTTCACTAATGACTGGCAAGCATCAAAATCATCTTTAATTGCAACAGTGTGAATGTTTTCACCTAATGTACAGAACAGTTTTTCCTGTAAAGGGCTAATTTTGCCTTCAGGATAAAGAATAACAACTTGTACATTTTCTAATTTGTAGAAAGCATGAGCTACAGCAGCGCCTGTATCACCTGATGTTGCTGTTAAAATAGTAACAGGTTGGTTGCCAGCAACTTCTGACAACATTTGCGCCATAAAACGACCACCAAAGTCTTTAAATGCCAGTGTCGGGCCGTGGAAAAGCTCTAAACAACTTACATCATCTTCAACTTGGGTTACCGGTGCAGGAAATGCAAATGCGGTGCTAATACGTTTTTCTAATACATCAGCAGGAAGTTCATCACCAATAAAGGCTGTTAAAATACGGCTACTACGTGTTGCAAAATCAAGTGCTAATAATTCATCAATTTCAGCTTTAGAAAACGAAGGTAAGTCTTGTGGAAAAAAGAGCCCTTGTTGTTTACCCAAACCTTGTTTTACTGCTTGAGCAAAACTGACTTGCTCTTGATTATCTTTCAAATTATATAATTTCATGACTTATCCTATCTGTCTTGCGCCACGCGTATCTATACGGCAGATATGTACAAAGCCTTCACTGTTTTGTACATAGTTTTGTTTCAGCCATTCGGCCATCTCTTGTGCGATTTCTAATGAATCACTAATCGTAAAAATGGTAGGGCCTGAGCCGGAAATACCACAAGCTAATGCACCTTTCTTCTGCGAAGCCTCTCTGGCTTTTTCAAACCCCGGAAGAAGTTGGGTACGATAAGGCTCTGCAATCACATCTTGCATCAAATTAGCGGCTAGTCCTGATTGCTGAGTATGGCAAGCATGAATAAAACCCGATAAATAACGACCGTGGTTAATGATGTCTGCTTTAGAGTATTGTTTTGGTAAAATCGCTCTAGCTTCTGCCGTAGAAACTTTAATTCCCGGATATGCCATAACCCAATACCAATCATCAAATGTTGGTACAGACTGACAAATAGTGCCATTTTGTTCCAAAATAAGTTGTAACCCACCTAAATAACAAGGTGCAACATTATCATAGTGCACACTACCTGAAATACGACCTTCAAGCTCCCCCATCATCAGCAGCAATTGTCTCTCACCAAAAGGCTTTTGGGCAAATTCATTAAGTGCAACCAATGCCGCAACAACAGAACAAGCACTTGATCCTAAACCAGAACCAATTGGCATATTTTTCTCAAGCGTCATTGCAACAGAAAGTTCTTTGCCTAATTTTTCACAAAATAACTGCCAACATTGATACACAATGTTTTGCTTAGGATCTGAAGGTAATTTGCTAACAAAGTGCCCTTTACTTTCAAGTGTAAATGCCGAAGCCGCTTCAACGGTGACACAATCACCCAGTAATTGCCCATCAATAGGTGAAACTGCCGCGCCAAGGACATCAAATCCGACACTCACGTTGCCGATTGATGCCGGTGCATAAACTTTAACCACGCTTAAACTCCCAATTTCCATGATAAGGTACGTAATACATCTGCAAACACCCCAGCAGCAGTAACATCATTACCAGCACCATATCCACGTAATACCAATGGAATAGGTTGATAGTAGCGAGTGTAAAAGGCTAAAGCATTTTCACCATTTTTCACTTTAAACAGAGGATCATTTGCATCAACTGCCATTATCTTAACTTGGCATTTTCCTTCATTGATGATGCCAACATAACGTAATACCTTACCTGCTTTTTGTGCTTCTTCGACTTTTGCATCAAATTCAACATCAACTTGAGGTAAACGGTTTAAGAAGCTGGCTACATCACCTGAGCTATCAAATGAAACAGGCAGCACAGGCTCTACATCGATATCACTGAGTTCTAATTTATAACCCGCTTCACGCGCTAAAATAAGCAGTTTACGCGCAACATCCATACCAGAAAGATCATCTCGAGGATCAGGCTCTGTAAAACCTTTATCTTTTGCTGAAAGAGTCGCTTCAGATAAGCTTTTACCTTCATCTAGTTGACCAAAAATGTATGACAAGGAGCCTGAAAGAATACCATTAAATTGAACTAACTCATCGCCCGCATTGAGCAAGTTTTGTAAGTTTTCAATAACCGGTAAACCTGCGCCAACGTTAGTGTCATACAAGAACTTACGGCGTGAAGCTTCCGCTGCTTGTCGAATTTGGTAGTAATAGTCCATCGACAGCGTATTCGCTTTTTTGTTTGGTGTAACCACGTTAAAGCCATTTTGTAAGAAATTTGCGTATTGTCGCGCAATTTCTTCGTTTGATGTGCAATCAACGATCACTGGATTTAAGAAGTGGTACTCTTTTTCTAAACGAATAAGCTGACTAAAGCTAAAAGGCTCTTTGGCTTCTTTAAGTTCTTGTTGCCAATTATCTAAATCAATACCTTGCATATCTGTCAGCATGGCTCTTGAGTTAGCAATACCACATACACGAAGATCGATATGCTTATTTTTCAACCATGCTTGCTGGCGATGGATTTGTTCAATTAATGCGTTGCCAACACCACCAACACCGACAATAAAGACTTCAACAATTTGATTAGTGTTGAAAAGCATTTGATGGCATAAACGCACCGCGTTAGTTGCAGAATCATTCGCAATAACGGCAGAAATAGAGCGCTCTGAAGAGCCTTGAGCAATCGCAACGATATTGATATTGCCACGGGTTAAAGCAGAGAAGAAACGCGCTGAGATCCCTTTTAAAGTACGCATACCATCACCTACAACGGAGATGATAGCGACGTTTTCCATGATATCTAATGGATCAAGTACACCGTCTTTTAATTCTAAATAAAATTCATCTGATAAGGCTTTTTGCGCTCTAATAAGTTCTTTTTGCGGTACACAAAAGCTGATGCTGTATTCAGAAGAAGATTGTGTAATCAGAACAACAGAAATACCCGCTCTTGACATAACAGAGAACACTCGAGCGGCCATCCCCACCATACCTTTCATACCAGGGCCTGATACGTTGATCATCGCCATATTATTAAGGTTGGTGATCCCTTTAACTGGTGTACTATCATCTTTTTGACCATCACCAATTAATGTACCTGGCGCATCTGGGTTGCCTGTGTTTTTTATTAAACAAGGAATTTGGAATTGGGCGATTGGAGCAATAGTGCGAGGATGAAGTACTTTAGCGCCGAAGTAAGAGAGTTCCATCGCTTCTTGATAAGACATGCCTTTTAACAGACGTGCATCAGGAACTAAACGAGGATCACAAGTATAAACACCGTCAACATCAGTCCAAATTTCACAACACTCTGCACGTAAGCAAGCGGCTAACACAGCAGCAGAGTAGTCTGAACCATTACGACCTAATACCACGAGTTCATTCTTTTCATTACCCGCAGTAAAACCTGCCATTAAAATCATATCGTCTTTTGCGATATTGAGTTCTAAGATGCGGCGAGTAGACTCAGGAATATCAACTGTTGATTCTAAATAATGACCTTGTGCGAGTAAATTTTTGACCGGATCGATCACAGTGACATTATAGCCACGAGCCTGCAAAACGGATCCCATTATAGCGATAGAGAGCTTTTCACCACGACAAATCATCGCTGCATTGATGCTATCAGGACATTGGCCTAATAAAGAGATCCCATGAAGAATATGTTTGATCTCTGCAAATTCACGCTCAACTTTATCTTTTAAGCGCTCATAGTCAAAACCAGGTTGTTTTTCTCTTAAACCTTGTAATAAGTTGGCAAAAATTTGCTCGGCTTCTCGTACTTGAGTGAGAGGATCTTCGCCTTCTGCCGTTTTTTCAATCATTGCAACCAAGTAGTTAGTTATCTTGGCTGGTGCTGATAATACAAGAGCGACTTGTCCTTGCTCTCTTTTTTTCTCAGCGATATCAGCAACATTCAGCACACGCTCTGCGTTGGCAACTGAAGTTCCCCCAAATTTTAACACTCGCATACAGCTCTCCTGATTTTTCACCCAAAAAAAAACCCGCATTTCTCAATGCGGGCTTTTTCGATTTTCGTTTTTTATATGCGACAGCCCGCCCCGCAATATAAGATTCCGGTGGTGGTGGTAATAATTGTCATTTTAGCTGGGCTGTAAATACGCATAACTATCCTGTCTGTCTCAAATTTAGTTTGACTATATACTGGTTAAAGCAAAGCGAGAGAGATGTCAAATTTTTTCTTTTTTTGCACCAAAAAATAAACTCAACTTAAATAAAATTTATTCGATCCTTACTCCTATTGTAGTATAGATATTGCTATCACAAAGGGATAAACAAAGAAAATAAAGCTACTATTTTAGAGTTATTTGGGGATTTGTACTTTTATTAGGAATAAGGTATTTTATGCTACTTTAAATTGTGTAACAAAACTGGAAAAAAAATAAACCCCCACTATATTTAACATATATTTTTCTTTTACATTACATAAATCAAATTATATAGTTAACTATTGAAATCAAGGTTAAGCTGTTATCTTGATTTTGATATGTGTCAACAAAAGTTAGCTTTTTAGATGGTATTTAATACAACTGGTGTTATATTGCTGTTAATAGACTATGGGCGTTTTGCATTCTGATTTTAGCGTTCATTGTCGATTAAAATTGCAAGTTTTGTAATAACGTGATGGTTATTTATCGAATTTCAATCTGGGTCTAGTTTTTACGTGCTAATAACAAAAATGAATAACCACACAAGCGCACACAGAAGTTAAACACAGATTTCCTTTTTCTATTTTTGGTAATTTTAGGTAGCAAATATGCAAACCCCGCACATTCTGATTGTTGAAGACGAAGTTGTTACTCGTAATACCCTGAAAAGCATATTCGAAGCTGAAGGGTATATCGTACACGAAGCCACTGATGGCAACGAAATGCACAATGTTCTATCTGATCATGATATTAATCTGGTCATTATGGACATTAACCTTCCTGGTAAAAACGGGCTGTTACTTGCTCGTGAATTACGTGAACAGGCAAGTGTTGCATTAATGTTCCTGACCGGTCGTGATAATGAAGTTGATAAAATCTTAGGCCTAGAAATTGGTGCCGATGATTACATTACTAAACCATTTAACCCTCGTGAATTAACGATTCGTGCACGTAACTTACTGTCACGTACCATGAATTTAGTTAATGGCACAGAAGAACGCCGTTTAGTGGAAAGCTATAAATTCAATGGTTGGGAGCTTGATATTAACAGTCGCTCACTAATCAGCCCTGCTGGTGAACAATATAAATTACCACGCAGTGAATTTCGTGCGATGCTACATTTCTGCGAGAATCCAGGAAAAATCCAAACTCGTGCAGAATTACTGAAGAAAATGACAGGCCGTGAACTGAAACCTCATGATCGTACGGTTGACGTAACTATCCGTCGTATTCGTAAGCATTTTGAGTCAACACCAGATACACCAGAAATCATTGCAACAATTCATGGTGAAGGTTATCGCTTCTGTGGTGATTTAGACGAGTGATTTTGATTCTATCTCAAACACTTTCTTAACAAAAACCCCCGAATTACCATTCGGGGGTTTCTTTTATCTAAAGAAGGATTAATAAAATCACAAATAGTGAAAATTGATCTCAGCAACTATTTTGATAAAAAATATAACTTCTTTTTTAAAAAAATTTTAAACCTTATTCGTATTAATTTTATTAACCATTAATTTCTCTAGTAAATAAAAATCACTCTTTCCACGGCATAATAGGTACTGCACTAATCGCATTTTTTGGCGAACCATCAATGACTTTATCTGAGTAAGTCAGATAAACTAAAGCATGGCGCTGTTTATCGTAAAAACGTACAACTTGAAGCTTTTTAAATACTAATGATGTTCTTTTCTGGAAAACAACATCACCATTATTTTTCCCTTTAATAACCTTTTCGCTTAGTTCAATAGGCCCTACTTGCTGGCAAGAGATAGCCGCATCAGCAGTATCTTCAGCAAGACCTAAACTCCCTGAAATGCCCCCAGTTTTTGCTCGGCTTAAATAACATGTGACATTTTTAACTTCAGGATCATCAAATGCTTCAATCACAATTTTATGGTTAGCGCCAAAAAACTTAAATACCGTATCCACGTAGCCAATTTCTTCTGCTTTTGCCATCAAAGAAAAAGGGAGTAATATAGATATTGCTAGCATCTTTTTGAAATTTAACATATTTACCTAGTTCCATTGAAAAGATGAGAAAATAGTTTTGTCTAGAATAAAACAATCTATTACTAACTGATAGAAGAATTTGTGTACATTAGTCGATGAAAAAGACTATATTTTACGATTGTCTAACAATATAACTTGTTATAGATGTTCAGGCTCTTTACCATCTACTTCTACTGCAATAAACAAACGAATATGACTAAGGGAGATGTATGGATCAAACCAACATCATACGTGATTTGCTCGCTTGGCTTGATAATAACCTAGACAAGCCATTATCCCTCGATAATGTCGCAACCAAAGCGGGTTACTCCAAGTGGCATCTACAACGCATGTTTAAAGAAGTTACAGGACAAGCGATTGGTTCTTATATTCGTTCAAGGCGTCTATCTCGTGCAGCCGTTGCATTACGTTTAACGAGCCGCCCTATTTTAGACATTGCTTTGCAATATCGTTTTGATTCTCAACAGACTTTTACCCGCGCTTTTAAAAAGCAATTTGATAGAACACCCGCACTTTATCGTCGTACTGATGAATGGTGTGCGGTAGGAATTTGTCCACCAATTACCTTAGATCCTCAAAATTTACCTAAATGGGAATTTGTAACGCTATCTGAGAAGAAATTAATTGGTATTGAGCAAACTTGTAGCCACACCCTTGAGCAATGGGCTGAAGCCTGCTCTAACATGCGCCAAACCTTCTGGCGTTACTACATGAGCAAGATAAGCGCTGTCCCTCATCAAGTTTATGGGCTTCACCACGCACAACATAGCGATGAGCATGAAGACGAACAACGTGTGCTTTACACAACTGCCGTTGAGCCAGATTATGCAACGTTTATCGATGATGATGCAGCAAATGAAGTCTCTCTTGCTGGCGGTGATTACATTCGCTTTGATTTTGAAGGTGAGGCAAAACGTGGTGCAATGCAGGAATTTTTATTCCTAATTTATGGTGTCTGCTTACCTAATATGGGATTAACGCGCCGTAAAGGCTATGACGTTGAAAAATACTATCTTAAAAATGTGAGTTACAGCAATGAGATGGTGACTGAGCCACAAGATCATATCGAACGTTTTGAATATTACATTCCAATTAAACGCGAAGATGTAACCGCATAAGAAAAAGCTCTCTTTGTAATATGAGAAAGAGAGCTTTTATTTTTTAGCGCTGAACTTCATCTAATGCAGTATCAGTAAGATGACTCACATCACCCGCTGTTTCAATCACCCAACCATTAGCAAGCCAAGGGCTATTTTGATAATCAACGCGTGAAATTGAGCAATTACGCAGTCTTAAACGGCGTTCTGCATATGCAGGTAATCCTAATACAGTACTCAGTAAGCACCCTAAAGCAATACCATGACTGACTAAGAGTGGGCGGCTATTTGCGGGTAAATCAAGACATTGATTTAGCGCAGCCTGCATACGACTTGCTAATTCTGCCATTGATTCTCCTTGGGGAATTCGTCCATCAGGTGTACCATCAATCAAACTCTTGCGCCAAGCCTCTTCTTGTGTCTTTAATGTTGCGATCTCTCGTTGTTCAAGAACGCCCATATTGAGTTCACGTAAACGTGGGTCAGTTATCACTTCACAGCCACAAGCTTGTGCAATGATTTCTGCCGTTTGACGAGTACGGCCAAGATCGCTTGAGATAATGTGGGTAATGCCTGCTGATTTTACTTTTTCAGCAACTTGCTGTGCTTGACGCACACCATTTGCTGTTAGTGGGCTATCAGATTGCCCTTGAATACGTCTCGCCACGTTCCATTCAGTTTCACCGTGGCGAACAAGATAGACCTGTAACATACATTTTTTCCGTTATACTGCTCTAATTTTTCAAAGGATGATTAATTCATTATGTATCATGTCATTGCAGCCACTACGAATCCAGCAAAAATCAACGCGATAAAACTCGCCTTTGAGCAAGTATTCGGTAAAGATACCTTTGATATTGAAGATATTAATGTCGATAGTCGTGTTCCACAGCAACCTATCGGAAATACAGAAACGAGAACTGGCGCACGTCAACGTGTGATGGCGGCTCGTCAAGTTCGCCCTGAAGCTGATTTTTGGGTTGGCGTCGAAGCCGGTATAGAAGATGATATGACCTTTGCTTGGATTGTTGTCGAACATGGTCAAATTCGTGGAGAATCACGCTCAGCAAGCCTTATGCTACCAGAACAGATCTTAAAAGGGATCCGTGAAGGTCGTGAGCTTGGCGATGAAATGGCTTTCTTAACAAAAATTGACAACATTAAACAGCGTGGCGGTGCGATTGGTTATTTTACTGATGGCCTACTCAGTCGTACTTCTGTGTATCAACAAGCATTAGTGCTGGCATTAGTACCAGTCACTCATGATATCTATAAAGAACTCAATCAAAAAGAAGATTAATAATTAATCTAATGCGTTTTTTTAGATAACCCAGCTTCTAGATAAGTTTGCTGTTAGATAAAAAAGAAACAAAAAAAGCCATTTAATCAAATAATTAAATGGCTTTTTATTATTCTAGTCTAGAGAGTAACAACGCGACTATTTTTTCGTCATTAGCTCTTTTTCAAGCCATAATTTTACATCATGTGGCGCTGTTTTTAAACTATTAGAGCCTCTAGTGATGGTGGCAATGCCAACGCCTAACTCTTCTTTTAACTCACGCTGACTTAAATCCCCTCGCATTAACTCTTGCACAATGCGAACTCGAGTTGCCAAAGCACTACGTTCATCAGGTGTCATTAAAAGTTGTAAAATAGGAAATTGCACATCTTGCTCAAAAGCATGTTGTAATAACTCTACAAATCTTAGCCAGTGCTCATTCTCTTCAGGTGATAATGCAGGATCTTGCATCGTGGGAACCTCTTTTTGCCACACTCATTAACTAGTACAAACTATATCATACTTTGCTAATGTACAAAGAGGCTCCAACAATAAATCCTTTTTTTATCCTTTAATATCGGCTATTCCACTCATTTTCAGTCAGTACTGGCTGCTGTTCACCCGCAAAATAGCTATAGAAAACAGCAAAAGAGAGTACGTTTTTCACATAACCACGAGTTTCAGCAAAAGGAATACTTTCAACAAAAGCAATTGCATCTAATTGACCATTTGCATCAGATAACCAACGATCAACACGCGCAGGCCCCGCATTGTACGCAGCACTTGCTAAAATACGGTTTTGGTTAAAACGCTGATAGACAGAATCAAGATAAGCGGTACCAATCTCAATATTCTTCACAGGATTTGTCAATTGCGCACTACTTGTATATCCCGTAATCCCCGCTTGTTTTACCGTAAACTCTGCTGTTTTTGGCATAACCTGCATTAAACCTGTTGCACCCGCTGAAGAACGGGCTTGAGGATTCCACGCACTTTCTTGGCGAGCAATCGCCATCGCATAATTGCGGTCGATCGATTTATCTTTCGTATATTGCTCAAACTCATTTTTCCAAGCAAGAGGGAAGCGTTCTTCTAGATGATCCCACATTTTCCCTGTGATCGTGGCTTGCACCGCTAAATCAGCCCATTTTTGCTCATACGCATAACGCGCTAATTCAGACTGTATTTGCGCTGGCTGTGAAGCAACATAGTTTGCCCACTCTGATCGCGCTAAGTTATCCATCTGCCAATACATCAATTCACGAACACGCTGTATTTCTGGCTGATTAGGGATGTTTGATGAAACACTTGGGGCTTTATCTATCACCATCACATAAGGCTTACCTAATTTGGCAGCTGCAACCATTGGGTAAAAACCACGATTTTGTGTTAGCGCTTCTAAAATAGCTTGTGCTTCACTGTTTTTACCTTGTGATTGCAACACCATTGCTCGCCAATAACGCCACTCTTCCTTATTTTTACTTTCCGGAGAGAGCCTTTCTAACCACAATGCCAATTCAGCAGGTTGGTTTTGGCTTAATGCTAGGCGTACACGGCGCTCACGCAATGTATCTGATGCTGTATCTTGAATAACGCTATCACGCCATTTTACCTGCTCTGGTGTCGCATAAGGCATATATTGCCACGCCACAGTATCACGCATTAACTGGCGCTCACTGGCTGTCATTTTTTGTGCATGCGCGATATTGTCCAGTTGTGCTCTTGCTGCATCTGCGTCTTTTCTTGCCCAACGTGAAAATGCAGATTGTATGATTGAACGTGTGAAATCTGTCGGTGAAAGAGTGGTTGCATAGCGTCCAACTAAATTGGGATAGTCTTGTAATTCAACCAAGGCATCACTAATGGTTTGATAATTTTCAGGGAGACGTCGAGCCAAGTAAGCAGCAAGCGCCGTATTACCATTTTTAACCGCTAAATTAATGCGTTCTAACACCAACTCGGGTGTTAATTGATTAGCTTTTTGCCATTCATCAAAAAGTGAATCACAACTTGATGGCATTGATGTGCCATTAAGCCATGCTTCTTTAGCCCCTACCCATGCCGTTTGAATATCACCTGTTGCCCATTTTGCATAATAATAATTACATCTTGCGGCTTTAGGATTTGGTGGATTGGGGCTAAAAGTCAGTAAGTTCTGCCACTCTTGGCGTTTAGCCAATTCATTCACAAACAGTGAAGGAAGCGCTTTTGCTGGTGGTAATGTGGGATATTTAGCAACAAATTCAGTAACCACTGCTGGCGCAATAATATCAAGATTATCCGTAATTTGACGGTATTCCAGATAAGGATAAAGTGGATAGTTTTGTAATGTGGGCAGTAGTTTTTCTACTTCATCTGTTTTTTTCAGATCCCATGCTGACTTAATTTCTTGATAACGGGCACGTTGTTCACTTAATGAATCTGCTTGCACCCATGTAGAAAAACACAATGCCCCAATTGCCAATGCTAACGACCACTTTTGCTTCACCACGTTATTTCTCCCACCTCAAATAGAACCACCAAAGAGTGAATACATTAGCTAATATGATAATCATTAACAATGTAAGTTCCCCTCTTTAAGAGAAATTTTCTTTACTTTCAGAGGAAGTACGAAAGGTGGATAAAAACCTCTCTTTTGACTAAGGTTTTCTTTTATAAATCGGGTATACTGGCGACTTTCATCATTTTCGGGTCTTTGGCAAAATACTGGCATTGACTTTGCTATTGTTCATTTTGGTACCATAAACACGCGGCTTAATCACAAAAAATTTGTTTTTAGCGCAAAAAGTGGCACCTCAGATAAAATCTCTTTTATAATCAAAGGGTAATTATAGTGGCTCAATACGTTTATAGTATGTTGCGTGTCGGGAAAATTGTCCCACCTAAGCGACATATCCTTAAAAACATTTCACTCAGCTTCTTCCCGGGCGCGAAAATTGGTGTGCTTGGTCTTAATGGTGCTGGTAAATCAACATTACTACGCATCATGGCAGGTATTGATACTGATATCGAAGGTGAAGCACGTCCACAACCAGGTATTAAAATTGGTTACTTACCACAAGAACCAAAATTAAACCCAGAACATACAGTACGTGAAGCCGTTGAAGAAGCCGTCAGCGAACTGAAAAACGCATTAAACCGCCTTGATGAAGTTTATGCGGCTTATGCCGATCCTGATGCTGATTTCGATAAATTAGCAAAAGAACAAGGTCAGTTAGAAGCGATTATTCAATCTCATGATGGCCATAACCTTGAAAATCAATTAGAGCGTGCAGCAGAAGCGCTACGTTTACCTGAATGGGACGCAAAAATTGAGAAACTTTCAGGGGGTGAACGTCGCCGTGTTGCTATCTGTCGTCTCCTGTTAGAAAAACCAGATATGCTGTTATTAGATGAACCAACTAACCACTTGGATGCGGAATCTGTGGCTTGGTTAGAGCGCTTCTTACATGATTATGAAGGTACTGTTGTGGCGATCACCCACGACCGTTACTTCCTTGATAACGTAGCGGGTTGGATCTTAGAACTTGACCGTGGTGAAGGTATTCCATGGGAAGGTAACTACTCTTCATGGTTAGAGCAAAAAGACGCGCGCCTTGAGCAAGAAGCGGCAACTGAAGCGGCTCGTCATAAATCTATTCAGAAAGAACTTGAGTGGATCCGCCAAAATCCTAAAGGTCGCCAAGCAAAAGGCAAGGCACGTCTTGCTCGCTTTGAAGAACTTAACAGCGTTGATTATCAAAAACGTAATGAGACCAGTGAACTCTTTATTCCACCTGGACCACGTTTAGGGGATAAAGTGTTAGAAATTAATAATCTAACAAAATCTTATGGTGATCGCGTTCTGATTGATAATTTAAGCTTCTCTATTCCTAAAGGGGCGATTGTCGGTATTATCGGCCCTAACGGTGCAGGTAAATCAACACTATTTCGTATGATCTCGGGTCAAGAACAACCCGATTCAGGCACCTTAACACTAGGTGATACTGTTAAATTAGCATCGGTTGATCAGTTCCGAGACAGCATGGACGACAGTAAAACTGTTTGGGAAGAAGTTTCAGGTGGCCAAGACATTATGCGTATTGGCAACTTTGAGATCCCAAGCCGTGCCTATGTTGGTCGTTTTAACTTTAAAGGTATTGACCAAGGTAAACGTGTTGGCGAACTTTCTGGTGGTGAGCGTGGTCGTTTACACCTTGCGAAGCTGCTACAAGTTGGCGGTAACATGTTGCTGCTCGATGAACCAACTAACGACCTCGACGTTGAAACTTTACGTGCATTAGAAAACGCCCTATTAGAGTTCCCTGGTTGTGCAATGGTTATCTCGCATGACCGCTGGTTCCTTGACCGTATTGCCACGCATATCATCGATTATCAAGATGAAGGTAAAGTGGAATTCTTCGAAGGTAACTTTACTGAATATGAAGAATACAAAAAACGTACATTAGGCAACGACGCTATTCAGCCTCGTCGCATGAAATACAAACGTATGACAAAATAGTTTTAATTATTTTCCTTACGACTAAAAATAAAAGCAGAGATTATTCTCTGCTTTTTTATATTTAATTAGTTTGAAATTTAATAAATATATTTAAAGTTTAAAATAGAAAAAATAAAGTCACATTAATCTAAAATAATCCCGAAAACACAGATATACCTCACTATTACTTAACGGATTATATTATGATAAGAATTAATTATTTTGAATTTTATAATTATCGGACTGAAATATTATTAGGTCATGTTATTCTAAATGGTATAAATGAAATTATCACTCCACTATTTAGAGATAACATTGATAAAGAAAATTTCTATCCTGTTTTTATCACAAAATCATTTATCGGTAGAAAAGAACACCGATGGGAAATAAAAAGTTCAAAAATTCAAACTCTATCTGAGAACAATATTATTATAAATATTTGGCTATCTCCAAGAAATGTTTCAGATGATATTTATTTATCTCAAACATTAAAAAATAAAAATTATAAAAGTGCTAAATCAATATTATATCTTGGTAAAATTATTATTGTTGAATTTGGACATATCTTCTCATGTGTCACTTTGGATGCCAGTATAAAAACAAATAAACGCTATCCTGATAATATTCAACAGGGTGAAATGCATAAGAGAAGGCCTGCGATTGTCGTAAAAGCAGATGACAGAGGAGTTAAAGTCATTCCACTCACATCAAAAAAGCCTCATGACTTAGCCGTTAATTCCTCTATTTTTAAATTATCAGATGAATCAATAAAAAACATTGGTGATCTTGCTAAAAAAGAAACTTATGCTTTATGTGATATGATCCAAACTATTTGTGTAACGCGAATACTTCCTCCTTTATTTAAATTAAACACTCGTAAAAGATACTATAGACATGAGGATTATCGAGCATCTATTTGCCGTAACGATCGAAATTTATTAGACAAAGGATTATTATCATCAATATCAAAAAATAAATTATATTCAGAATTAGAGGATTTAAAAATAAAGAATAATAAATTAGAATCAGAGATATATCATTTGAAAAATAATTTACTGCTCTTAAAAGAGATGTATATGTATACAAATGGAAGTCACGCTTCACATATTGATGAAATTGATAATGAGATTTTATTATACAAAAACTCTATTGAATAATTATATTGATGTTATATTTTCACTATGATACTCTTGTTTCGTTGGTGGGGATAAAAGAGCCGGCAATCTTCCCCGCGACGCTGAAAAATTGCGATGCCGACGAACACAAAGATTAAAACTAAAAAACCACCTTACGGTGGTTTTTTAGTTTCTGTTTCTTTAAATTATTTATTTTTAATAGTTAGTTTATTATGTAGTAAATAATTATAAATAATAACTTAGCTCTCTTGCCTATAATCAAACGTTAAAGGCGCAGTAAATGAAATATTACCATTTACTAAACGATAGCTTTCAGGCGCTGGAAATGGCGAAGCACGTTTAATCGTATTTAACGCTTCTCTATCAAGAATACGATTACCTGATGATGTTTCTACTTTCGCGTCTAATAACTCACCTTTTGCATTTAACACAATAGAAACTTGTGTCACGCCCGTTGCTTTAAAGCGCAATGCTGTGCGTGGGTAGCGTTTATAGGCATTAATATGGCTATGAACTAAGCTTTCCCAGCCCATTTGCCCACTCACAGAAGAAGTAGATAAACTATTAAATTGAGCACTACTACTTGTATTAGAACCAGAAATAGGTGCGCTTGTTACATCTGATGGTGCTTCTGAGACAGGAAGATCATCAGGTACTTTCACCGCAACAGGTTTTGGTTTCACCACTGGTTTTACTTTTGGCTTTTCTGGAATACGCTCATAAGTACCTTGTTCTACTACAGGCATTTTAGGTAAATCTAACACTTCTTTGATAGGTTCTGGCTCTACCTCTGCGGGTTCAGGAACAGACATCACTTTTTCAGGCCCAACAGGAACTTCTTTTGTTTCTGCCTGTGCTAATTGATAGATACCAAGATCCATTGTCATCGCTGGTGGTAAAACACCATGGCGTTCATCTTTAGATGTTATCCAGCCAATAGCGACAACAGCTAACGTTGCATGAAATAAAATACTGGCGGTTAATCCACCAATAGAAAATGATCCACGGCGTGAAAAAGTCGCCGACATACTACTCATAATTCTTGCCTCTGATTTTCTTTCTTGTGAATTATAGGCATAATACAAACACAAATGATATTGCTTATTATTAATAATACAATAAAAAATTAGCTTGATAATTATCATAACTTGTTCGCATGAGAAGCAGTAAGAGCTTATTATTTCACTCTTTTTTAGACACCAGAGATTATGGCTAGCGATAAATCATTGGCACAAAAAATTAGTTGTGCCTATCAATCAACCTATGGACAACTTGTGCGTTTTTTCCACAAACGTACGGGTAATTACCATGATGCAGATGATTTGTCTCAAGATGTGTTTACACTATGGCTAAACAGAAAAGAACAAACACCTGTGCAAGAACAGCGTGCTTTTCTGTTTAAAATAGCGAACCACGTTTTGATTGACCATTGGAGAAAAAATCAAAAGCAAAAAGATATCTATCAGGATGATTGTGAATTAGATGACGCCGCTCAAAGTTATACCACGGAGCTTGATCCGGGGTATGTCGTTGAGCATCAACAGCGTTTAGATCTACTTAGCGAAGCAATTGAAACATTACCTCCACGCCGTCGAGAAGCATTTGTTCTTTATCGTTTTGATGGACTATCACAAAGCGAAATTGCAGAGCAAATGGAAATCTCAATCAGTATGGTGGAAAAACATATTGCCGCTGCCCTATTACATTGCAAAAGATATGTCGATGCAGGACAGGAGAAATGCTCGAATGATGAGTAAGCCGGAAAAAAATATACCGGAAATAAAACCTCACACAGATGAGGAGCTAGACTCCCTTTTTTTGGAGACTAATGATGAATTACTCAATGGATCGACTGATGAGCAAGCAGCCCTTTGGTTCACCCGACAATATAGCCAAAGGATGACACCTCAGCAACGTCAAGCGTTTAAAGTGTGGATAGAAAATGATGTAAATCGGCAAGCGTATCAAGATATTGCTGGGATCTGGCGTCAATGCGATGCATTACCACGACCAACAATCGCCACCGTTGAAAAGAAAAAATGCTCTTTTTGGCGCCCGATGATCCACACCACGGCTACTCTTTGTTTACTCACCGTTTTATATCTTCCTTATAGTCATTTACCTGCATTACTGATGGATAATATGACGCTTGCAACCAGCGATTTACCGAAAGAAATGACCTTAGCTGATGGCTCTAAAGTCTATTTAGACAGAAATACACAGGTAAGAGTGGCTTATGTGCAAGAAGAAAGGCGTTTATGGTTGGATAAAGGACAAGCCTATTTCAAGGTAAAATCAAATCCGTATCGCCCTTTCTATGTGCATGCTGATACCCGATTAATTAAAGTAGTTGGCACTGAATTTGAAGTTAGTCGCTATGATAACAATCAAATTAACGTTGCTGTCCATGAAGGGATCGTTGAAGTAAAAGCAACACCGAAATCTTCGCCAGCCTATTTGTACGCAGGCTCTCAGGCTACAAGCAAATTAGCCAGCGATAGCTTTGTTATCTCTTCGGTCAATATTGATTCCGTGGGAAGTTGGCGTTTTGGTCAACTGCATTTCTTTGAGCGCCCATTGAATGAAGTGATAACCAAGCTCAAACCTTATCTTGATATCAATATTCAAATTTCCTCCCCCGAAATCGCCAAAATGAAAGTCTCAGGGATCGCTAACATAAATGATGCCAAAGACTTTATTACCGCAATTCCACTGATATTGCCGGTTAATGTTGTTTTTACTGATAAAAATAATGCTTTAATTATCAATAAGTAAAAAGAAATATGAAAAATATTCTTTTTTACAGGTGAGGATAATTCTCATTTCACCCTCTTCCCTAGTAACAACAATTATTAAGTTAGTGAATGGGATTGGTGAAATGAGAATGAATAACAAAAAAAGGACCCTTAAGAGGTCTTTACTAGCATTGCTAATAAGTACCACTATTGCCGCACCTTGCGCTTATGCATCTACAGTTTCAGTGGCTTTACCAGAGCAGTCTTTAGCTGATTCATTAAGTGCCATTGCAAAACAAGGACAAGTACAAATTTTATTTGATGCAAATTCGGTTAAAAACCTACGTGCTCCAGCACTTTCAGGTCAATTTGAAACCCAAACTGCATTACAAAAAGTCTTAATCGGGAGTGGATTAGAAATTATTCCACAAGGCAGTGGGTTTGTTATTCGCCCCCTTGCAACTGCCAACGCGATCGTTATTCCTGAAGTTAAAGTAACCGGTGTCGGTAGTACATATCATCCAGCTACTGATGTGGTTTCAGCCCCACAATACATCACCTCAGAAGAGATAAAACAGCGTAATACAGGTGATGGAAACGTTACTGACTTACTAAAAAGTAACCCTGCTGTTCAATTTTCCAATAACGACAGCACCTCAATGAATCAGGGTGAAATTAAACCTTCGCGTATCTCTATTCACGGCTCTAGTAGTTATCAAAACTCTTACAAACTTGACGGTGTCAGTTTTAACAACGATTTTGACCCTGCTAATTCAGGTTTAGGTGAAACCAACACACGCATTAGTAGTGATGAACAAGGGATGTACCTTGATAGTCGCTTAATTGATAGCGTCGCAGTTTACGATAACAATATTCCTGTCGAATTCGGCGGATTTACGGGGGGAACGGTTGAAGTACAAAGTCGTCGTTGGTCTGGTGAAACACACGCCAACGCCTATTATCGTACAACACGTTCAAGCTGGAACAATATTTTCACCGATCCAAAACTAAATTTTGATACCGCAAATAACGATTTTAGTAATCCCGCTCGATTCCAGAAAAAATACGATAAACAAAACTTTGGTGGTTGGTTTGAAACAGGCTTAACAGACAACACCGGACTTATTTTCTCTGCATCTCGTCGTGAATCAACGATCCCGATGATGATAAGTGCAGAAGGCGGAATTATTCTGACTCCAGATGGTCAGTTAGAACAAGTTGAGCAAACGCCTCATTATAAAGATCAAACTCGAACATCAGATAACTATTTTATTAAATATTCATGGGATATCTCAGAGAAACAATCTCTTGATTTATCGAGCAATATTGCACGTTATAATAGTTATTTAG